>JAISGL010000471.1 GCA_031263125.1 Opitutaceae bacterium
TGTTGTGAGATCGTGAATATTAAAAACGCGATCGTAAAACCACGGTGATGCCCGCGGTTGTCTGACAGGTGCTTCATTCGTGCGATGAAGTTGCGGACCGGGCCTGTTTCGGGACGGGCCTGGTCACGGTGTGATAACCGGCAGGGATGTTCGGACTCCGGACTTCAGGAGCGCGGTGATTTCCCCGTTTAATTTTCGAGGGGGAAAATTTTTCCGACTCCAGCCGGCACCCCGCCTTCACCGGTTTGCACCGATTGACGTTGCCCGGATGGTGTGTTCTCGAAGCACGATCCGGTGGATGCCGTAATCCGTAACCGCAGCGCGACTGTGGCCGGATTTCACGGCCTTAACCGCTGTCGATATGAAAATGGAAAAGAACGGCGGAACGGTATGAATCGCGTCCGCGCCAACGCAACAGGATTCTCAAAAAATCACGGAATTTGCCCGAAATCACGGAATTTGCCCGGACAGAACGAACGCCGCCAGATGCGAACGCAAGCGATGGCAGTTGAGGCAAACGATGAGGGAGAGCCACGAAGCGGTTCAATGTAAATAACCGTGGGTGAGGAGCAACGCGACGCAACCCACGGTAAGAGAATATAACACGCACGTCCCTGAAAGAGGCGAACCGGCTGTCACGCAGGGACTGTTCGCCCCTTCCAGGGACGTGGTTGATGTTGGCAAATCCGTGGGTTCCGGCGCGATGCGCCTTCACCCACGGTTATTTATATTGAGTCCCTTCGGGACTCTCCTGCATCGCTCTCCCGCATCCTTTGCCACGACTCCCACCACATTCGTTCGCACCCGCCGCACACCAGCGCGAAATAAAAGACAAGAATGATGCAATCCAAGGCAGTCATCGGTCAAAATCACAGGCGTTTGAAAAAATCACCGCATGCACATGACTGGTCCGCAATGCCGGGGAATGCCCGTCACCCGCCGCCAGCAGCGCATGATGGCCGTCACGACGCGATGCCATGCAAACACAGCAAACGGGCAGACAGACGGCAATGATGCATGACTGGCTCCTGGAAGAAAACACCGTCGCCTCCGGCAACCCCGCCCAACGGCGTGGGGTCTGTCCGCGTGGAATCCAAAAGATACCAGTAGCATCCGTTCGCGAACGTGGCGCGCGCGGCCCAGTTTCAGCGCATTTCTCATGCCTCCTCTAAAAACCAACCAACTCTTGGCCGGCGCGCGCGCCGGTCGCGTCGGGCATTGTTATGTCTTTGGCAATCACGCCACGCCGCGCCTGGTCGACTTCGTGGGCGGCAGCGGTCTTTTTGAAACGCTTTGGTTCGACCTTGAGCATTTCGACATCCCGACGGACCAGCTCGCCGTGCTCAATCTCGTGGCGCGCGCGCATCCGGTGACGACGCTCGCACGTTTTCACGCCACGAATTACCAATCCGTGCAGCGCGTCCTCGAAACGGGCATCGGCGGCATCATGTGCGCCATGGTTGAAAGCGGCGGGCAGGCCGCGCAAATCGTGAGCTGGGCCAAGTTCAACAACCCGTGCCCCGCAAACGGCGAAACCACGGGGCAGCGCGGCTGGAATGGCGGCGGCATCGACGCGCGCTACGGCACCATCCCGGCGGCGGATTACGTGGCCTACCAAAACCGCGAAACCGCGATTCTCTGCCAGGTCGAAACCGAACCGGGCCTCTCCAAGGTCGACGAGATTATCGCGACGCCCGGCGTGAACGGCATTTTTTTCGGCCCCGGCGACTACGCGCACCGCATCGGAAAACTTGGCCAGATAGGTCACGACGAAGTGCTCGCCGCGATGAAACGCGTTGACGGCGCCTGCAAAAAGCACGGCAAGTTTTGGGGCACGCTCGGCATTGGCCGCGAGCACTACCTGAAAGTCCGCGCGCTCGGCGCAAGCCTCATCTGCCCGGGCGGCGACGTCCGCACGATGAACCTCGGCTTGAAGGAACTCGCAAAAGATTTCCTGGACATTTCGTAGAGGCTGCGGAGCAGTCACGAAGCAGTCACGAAGCAACCCACGGAGCCGAAGCGCTCACGTCACGGCACGGCGATCTCCAGATCGCGCTCCGCGAGCAAGTGCCTCCGCGAGCAAGCGCGCCGCAAGCAAGCGTTCCATGCGCAAGCATCTTTCCAAAGGATGCTCTCGAAAATAACATATCTTACATTTGAGTGACCGATCCGGGAAAAACCGGAAAAGCAACTGACATGCAGGCAGTTAAAATCGAAGCCGGACAAACAGGGCCAGCGGAAGAAGGATGGAGAGAATAAATTAATGTCAAGTAGGATAAGTAGAACAGGGACAGATTTAAGATAAAAATAACTAACACTCTTAAATTTGATGAAAAAATGATGCAATCTTTTATATACCAATAAATTGTGGTCTATTACAGAAAAACTGCTGCGAGAGATAAGGTGATTTTATGACTTATGACCTGATGTTACGCGGCGCGTAGGGCCTGACCTTGTGTCAGGCCGCGAATTACCAGTGTGGCTTCCTACGCGTGCGCGGCCTGACACAAGGTCAGGCCCTACAAAACCCCGCCTGTCGCGTAACATCAGTTATGACTTAAAGGCTGATGTTATGCGGCAGACGGTTTTTGGGCAGGGCGGTCTCGCCAAGACCGCCGCGTTCGGCGCCCGTGGCTTCCGATGGTCTCGACGAATCCGCCCTGTCCTGCCCCAAAACCGCCTGCGCAACATCCGTTAAAGACAGATATGTTCTTCCTGAGCGCATCCCTGAGCGCATCCCAAACACACAAACACAAAACAATCCGGCAATGTCCTGACGGCGGTTCTCACTTCACCACTTCACTTCACCACGCGCAACGACCCGCCCTTGTTGTAGTCGGGAATGATGCGCGTGCTGCGCGGCGAAACGCTTTCGCCATGCAAAATTTGCTTCAGCGGTTTCAGGATTTTTTTGGCAAACACATGCGGATTTGCCGTGTACCGCGACGGCGTGGGCAGGAGGAAACTCAAAAACGGCTCGTCGTCGCGCGACACCACCGACATGTCCGCTGGCACGCGCAAACCGCGTTGCGCGAGCACGCTGACCACCGTCAGATAACTCGCGCTGTTGGAAACCAGCACCGCCGTCGGCGGGTCCGGCATGTCGAGAAGGCGCGTGACCGCGCGCGCCAGACTCGTCGCCGAGTGATCGTGATATAACACCAGCGGCGGCGCCGCCGCCGTCCGGCGCGACTCGCGCACCCCGGCCACAAAACCCGCCTCGCTTTCCATGTCGCCCGCGCGTCCGGAGCACCCGTTCAACAGCGCCACACGCACATGCCCCGCCGCAAGCAGCACGCCCGCCGCATGACGGCAAAGCGCATAATGATCGAGATCGACGTAGGGCAAGTCGATGCCCGTGTGACACGACCCCGCGACGACACACGGCAGCTTGCGTTCGCAAAACCACCGCTGCGCCGTCTTCGTGGAATTGGCGAGCAGCCAGCACGAGGCGGATTGCTGCGCGACGAGTTTTTTGAGCGCATTGCCCGGCTGCCGCCCGAAATATTTGTGTCCGTCAAACGCCAGCAATTTCGCGCCGTTTTCAATCAGCAACGATTTGAGCCGGTTGATCCACAGCAGCGTGTGCGGCCTCATGTGCTCGATGGGATCGGGCGTGAGCAGCGCCACGATCCGCTCCGCATCCGCCTTGCGCGCCCTGCCGGCTCCCGGTGCGACGATGCGATTTCCAAGCCCGTGTTCGGCCCGCACGATTCCCTCCTCCCGCAACTGCGCGAGCGCCTTGCGCAGCGTCTTGCGGCTCACCTGAAACGTCTCCCCCAGCGCGCGCTCGCCGGGCAGCCATTCCTTCCACGCGCCCTGCCCTATTCCCTGGCGCAGGGCGTCGGCGACTTGCACGGGCAGTGAGATAAAGCGGCGCGAGGACGGGGGCATGGCGGGAGTCGAAGGAGCGGTGAAAGTTGCGGAAGGAAAATTGCGGAAGAAAAAATTGCGGAAGACGAGTTGCGGAAGGCGAGTTGCAAAAAATCGCTAGACGATTTGGTTGATGGCGACGTTTTTTATGGCGAGCACCGCGCCGTTTTTTGTCAACGCCTTGCGCAACGCCGCATAGGGCAAATCGCGTGTGGCGCAACGTTCGCGCAACGCAAGCCCCGCCGCAATCGCTGCGGCCTGCCCCAGCATCATGAACACGGGTTCCATGCGAATCGATCCGAACGCAATGTGCGACGCCGACACGCACACGGGCACAAGCAGATTCCCGCACTCGCCCCGGCGCGGCACGATCGAACGGTAGCTGATCGCATACGGTTTGAACCCGGCGGCCTGCACGTCGCCTTCGTTGCACAGGCGCCCGTTGTGCAAAATGCGCCGGCAGTTGTGCGAATCCATCCCGTAGGCGCCGAGCGCGACCGGATCATCCGCCACGTGCGCGCCGCGGCAGTCATTTTCCGTCGTCACGTAATCCGACACCATGCGACGCGCCTCGCGGATGTAGAGCGCGTGCGGCCAGCCGCCCGTGGTGACAAACTCGTCGCGCGGCAATCCCCACCGCGCATATTCCCCGCGAATCGCCGCAGGCACGGACGGATCGTTTGCAAGGAACCACTGCAAGCCTTGCTGATACGTGACGTGCTCTTGGAAAATCTTCTCGCGCCCGCTGTATGAAACCGTCGGCCACGCGTGATTCCGCCCGATGAAATCCGTCGAAAACGCGCCATGATTATTCGTGTCGGTTTTCTTTCCCGGAATGCGGTCGAACTTCGCGAACACCTCGTTCCAGCCCGCGCGCAGGTAACGCGCGAGCAGCTCGTAATCCGCGCGATTATAGTTCGCTGGCTTCGGAAACGGGATGCGATTGTCCGGATCATCCGTCAGGCACATGCGGAAATTGTACGCCTGGATGCGCCGGTCGCCCGCGCCCAGCGCATAATCGTCCCCGCGCTCGATGCCCGGCAGCAAGCCGCTGCCCGGATCGCCCTCGACGCGATACGGATCAACCGGAAAATCAAACTGATGCTTGTTGTGAATCTGCATCCCGTTGATCGTCTCGCCGTAAAGCGCATTGCCCTCGCGGCCCGTCGTGAAACGCACGCCCGCCCTCGCCATCAGGTCGCCCTCGTAGGTGGCATCGACAAACATTTTCGCGCGAACCTGCGCGCCATCCTCGAGCCGGATGGCGGTGATGCGTCCCGCCTCCATTTGCACATCCGCCAAAAACGCGCGGCGCAACAGCGGCGTGCCGGTCTCCGCGATCCATTTGTCGAACACCGCCCCGGCCGCGTGCGGCTCGAAACACCATTGCTCCTCAACGCCGTAATGTTTTCCGATCTCTCGATAAAACTCGCGCGCAATGCCGCCCACGGACTGCGTGTTGCCAAAATCCGTCCAGCCAAGCCCGCCGGCGGTCAACCCGCCGGGATGTCCGCTGTTCTCGATCACCACGGCGCGCAACCCATCGCGCGCGGCCTGCAACGCAGCCGCGACACCGGCCGCCGTGCCGCCGTAAACGCACAAGTCCGCATCGAGGACATCCCGGGAAGGCGCACGGGATTGGGGTGCATAGTAACGCAATTCGTCTGACGGAGTATTATTCATGGTCATTGGCAGCTTACGAAGCAACCGCCTCAAGCAAGCACCGCCGACGTGGCTTCCGCAAGAGACCAGTTGAAAAAAATTCAGTTGGAAATTCAGTCGGGAAAAAGCGTAAAGAGATTGTGAAAATAGGGACAGGTTAAGTATTAGATTTGACCTGCGCTTATTTTTCCAATGATTTTTCCCGCATGAGAGTCGCACGGATAAAAATTTATGATGAGGATGCCGTTTACCACTGCATCTCCCGCACTGTTAACGGCGAACGCCTTTTGGACGAGGACGCCAAGGAGATGTTCCGCCGGCAGATGTGGCAAATCGCCGACTACTGCGGCGTTTCCATACTCACCTACGCCGTCATGGAAAATCACTTCCATGTGCTTGTCAGGGTTCCGAAAAAAGCGCCGATTTCCGACGAGGAACATTTGCGTCGCTACCGCTTGCTCTACCCAAAACCAACCCGCTTCCAAACGGCCTCGCTGGCAGTTGTCGAATCGCAGCTAAAGACTGGCGGCCTCGACGCCGACGCATGGCGCAAACAGCAGCTTGCGCTCATGAATGATGTCTCGGCTTTCATGAAGCTGCTCAAGCAACGCTTCACCATCTGGTTTAACAAAACCCACAACCGCTTCGGCACGCTCTGGGCCGAGCGTTTCAAAAGCGTGCTCGTCCAACCGGCAGGACGCGCTGTTCGCGTCATGGCCGCGTATATCGACTTGAATCCCGTGCGCGCAGGACTCGTCGACGATCCCAAGGACTACCGGTTTTGCGGCTATAGCGAGGCCGTCGCGGGCAGGAGAATCGCACGGGCGGGACTCATACATGTCATCGGCGAGGATGACGCATGCACTTGGCAGGCCGCGCAAAAATACTACCGGCTCATGATTATCGGCAGCGGCGCCAAACCGCGTGCCGGCAAAGCCGCCGTTTCCGAAAATCTTTTTGAGGAAACGGTGCATGCGGAGGGGAAGCTGCCATTGTCCACTGCATTGAGATGCCGGATACGCTATTTTACCGACGGCGGCATACTCGGCGGCAGGGCCTTTGTCACGAAGCACCTCACGCACTACCGGCCCAAGACAGGGTTGCGCCGCCGCAAGGAACCCCGCGCTCTGCCGCCCGTCTGCGACTGGGGTATCGCGAACGCAAATGGCGGCAGTGGCGCAGACGGTGGCAGCGACGTGGACGAAATCATGGTTTTGCGCACGCCACGGCGGCGCACGTTTGCATCCAGCTGAATCAAACCGGCGAACCGGCGTAAACAGACTCAACGGACGGGCAGGTCTGGGCAACCTCGACCTGGCAACCTGCGCCAGTGTCCACTCAATCGGCAATCGGCATCAGCCGGGGCATCAGCCGGAAGTCGGATAGTTTCGGACAGTCTCGGACGGTTTCGGGCAGTTTCCCTCTGAAATTGTTCCTATTTTGCGACGTTTGAAGAATGATCATACACTCCCACTATCATACCCCGCCTCGCGTAATTTTTCCGTATCCAGCGTCCGGCTGAATCGAAACACGCTCGCCGGGCGTCGGCGCCAGCCCGCGTAGAAAAATACATGCTGCATGCCGCGCGCCACGTCGACAATCGATCCGCCCGGATGCATCCCGTCGCGACGGCTGTTTCCACTGTAGCCACGCCGCCCGACGAGCGTGCATTCAAAACGCCACTCCGCGCCACCGCCCAAAAGATCGTCCGGCGCGATGCTCCAGAGATTGAGCGTGTTCATTTGTCTGTCCCCTGATGCCATTTGTCTGTCCCCCGACTCCGATTTCGCAATCGTCTTTCCCGTCAACGGCCCGCCCCCGCCCCAACGGTGACTTTGTATGCACTCGATGCGCTTGCTCACGGGGTTGTAGATAACGTCCGCCGTATCATGACAATCAAACCCAGCCGCAGCATTACCCGTGATATTTGTCCGCGCCGTACTAAAACTCACTTTATCGAACGCACCACCCGCGGTGTGTTTGTACACATGTTGCGTGTAACAATAATATCCTCCCGCATTGATCGCATATTCGGGAACATATTCGCGCGCGATCATCACCATGTGCCCAGGCCCCCATGTCGCGAGCGCCGGTTCGACGCCGCGCGCCGGCGCGGAGTTGTTCCAAATCCGCTGCTCCCACGTCATGCCCGCGTCCTTGCTGCGAATGAGCCAGTTGCGCCGCCCCGTTTTTGATTTTTCCTGCCCGAACGCCGCGACGAGTCCGAAATCCCGGTGCGAAATCAAACACGGCCCGCAATGCACGGCGCCTTCCAAAACATTCGCCAGCGCGTCCAGCGCCGCGCTCCACGCGACGCCCTTGTCGTCGGAATAATAAACCATTCGCGGCGCGCCGCTGGCCACGACGACAACCCGCTCACCGCCGTCCGCTTTCCGGGCGACACCCACGCAATGCATCCCATCAGGCGGTCCAAGCCGCGCACGCTCCCCAAACGGGTTTTCCGGCAACCATTCCCGCAAATCGCGCGAAGTGATCGCATACCGCCCCGCCGGCGCAACCGCATCCGCATACACCCCCGCGTTGATGTGCCCGCCCCGCGCCCGTTGATAAATCACAACCGCCGTCCCGTCCGACAACTGCGCGGCCACCGGCCAGCCGATGTGATTGATCCCGCCATCAGGCGCGGCAACGACAGGCGCGAGGCTTGCAAGTTTTAATCGCGTCCAATTCCCGATACGTTTTCCGCTCACGTCGGTCAACGCCAGTTGCTCCGCCAGAGTCGGCGGCGCGGGCGTCTGCGCATTCAGCCCAAGCCGCGCAAAAACAGAACCACCTGCAAGCGCGAGCGAGGTTTTGAGAAAATGACGCCGGGATGTCTGGAGCATGTTGTGAAGATGCCATCCACCCGCGCGAACATC
>JAISGL010000172.1 GCA_031263125.1 Opitutaceae bacterium
TGGCGTTGGAGGTGGCGGTTTTTGAGGGGGCGGCGTCGCGGAAAATTTTTGGCGTGGGGGGGGACGCGGGGGTGGCGGGGGGGGCGTCGGGGTCGTCGAGGGGGGGGAGGTCGTTGGCGTCGAGGAGCGTGGCGGCGTCGGTCGAGGTGGGGTGGGTGTCGGGGGCGGTGGTGGTGTTGCCGGTGGCGTCGGTGGGGGTGGAGCCGGGGGGCGTGCCGGGGTGGGTGGAGTTTTTCTGTTTGCCTTCGAGGGCGAAGGGGGTGTCGGTGATGGCGGGGTCGTAGCCGCCTCGGGCACGGGCTTTGGCGCGGGCGCGGTCTTCGGCGGCGAGGCGGCGGATTTCGGCGCGTTCGGCGCGGGCTTGGGCGCGGCGGGCGCGCCAGGCGGCGAGGTAGGCGGCGATTTTTTCGAGTTCTTCAAAGATGTCTTTCGTGAGGATTAGCATGAGGCCGAAGGCGTAGAGGAGGGGGAGCACGATGCCGGAGCCGGCGGGGCCGATGGCTTCTTTGAGGAATTCACCATACATGCCTTTACCTAGCATTCCACCGTGGCCGGCGGGAAAATAGTTAGCCTTTTCGCCTGATAGAGTCATGCCGAATTGATCGGTAACAAGAGTGGCCAAACTTGAAAATGTGATGATGCATAAAAGCATTGCAAGTATCCGGGTAAGAGGAAGGAAACGTGCGTTGCGTATCGCGGAGAACGACATCCAGAGCAAAAAAAACGGCAAATACCAAGCGCTCAGGCCGAGGAACTTGAGCATCCAATACGAACCTTCGGCTCCAAGCATGCCAACGAGATTGAAGTCGCGCACCGGGATGTTGATCTCGCGGCTTTGGTATGGCGCGTAGTCGAGGAGCGCGATGGCGGAGAGGAGGCCGGCGATGAGGCATACGACAAAGATCACCCAGTGGCGGGGGTGGCGCGCGGCGCCCAGCTGGGCGGCTGCCGGCTGCCCGGCTGGCGTCTGGGGGGCGTGCAGCTGGGCGGCGTGCAGCTGGGCGGCTTGTTTTTTATTTGTGTTTGAACTCGCGGTGATGGCCATGTGTTTTAACTTTTTAACTTTTTAACTAACCTGACCTTCGGTTGGTCTGGCCGCGGGAGGCGCGGGGTGCGTTTCCTGGTGCCACGCCGGAATGGTCACATGCAATATTTCACCACAATGACAAAAACACACGGGAAAATTATCAACATGGCTCAATTTCTTCGTTTTCAGCCGTTGTATCAGGAGCGCGTCTGGGGGGGGCGCGTTTTCGAATCGGCGCTCGGGCGCAGGTTGCCCGCGGCGCAGGGCGGCGGCGGGGCGGCGGGGGCTGTTGGTGGGGCGGGGCATGTCGGCGAGGTGAGGCATGTCGGTGAGGCGTGGGAGATCGTTGACCGGCCCGAGGCGCAGTCCGTGGTGCGCGGGGGGAAATACGATGGAATGACGATCCGCGCGTTGATCGAACAACATGCCGCCGGGGTGATGGGGCCAGGGTGGGAGGCGGCGCGGGCGTTTCCGATTTTGGTGAAGTGGCTCGATTGCCGCGAGCGGTTGAGTTTGCAGGTGCATCCGCCGGCGTCGGTCGCGGCGGAGTTGGGGGGCGAGCCGAAGACGGAGAATTGGTATATCGCGGAATGCGCGGGCGCGGACGCGGAGTGCGTGGGAGGCGGCGAGGGTGCGGGGGGCGCGAAGAGCGTGACGGGCGCGGGGGGCGCGAATTTGATCGTGGGTTTGCGTCGGGGCGTGACGCGCGAGGAGTTTGAGCGCGCGTTAAAAAACATGACGCTCGAAGAGTGCGTGCATCGTTTTCCGGTGAGGCGCGGTGACTCGATTCTCGTGCGCAGCGGGCAGATTCACGCGATCGACGGGGGGAACTTGATTTTGGAAATCCAGCAGAACTCGGACACGACGTATCGCGTTTATGATTGGGGGCGCGTGGGTCTCGACGGCAAACCGCGCCGGTTGCACGTCGCGGAATCGCTCGCGTCGATCAAGTGGGACGACTTTGAACCCGCCCCCGTGCGCGGCGAGCGCAGGGACGCCGTGATCGCCGATGCGCGCGAGTTTCGCATCCGGCGCGTGCCGCTCGCGAGGGGCGGGGTGTTGCGCGTCGCCGCGGGCGAGCAGGCGCGCATCCTGAGCGTCGTCGAGGGGCGCGTGCGCGAGACGTTGTCCGCGGCGCAGGGCGCGGGCGCGTGTGCGGAGAGCGGCGGCGCGGAGGGTATTCTTTTGCGCGGCGACAATGTCGTGCTGCCTTACGCGGGCGGATTTGTGTTTGAGGCGGAGGAGGATAGCTTGCTGCTGCTGACGGAGAATTTCAGCTGAATTTCGGGTGAAACGTATTTGCGAAAGGTCGGTCTAACGGCTCCGAACTTCATTTCATTCACACTCACTATGTCCGACAAAAAAGAAAACACGGAAAAAACGGAAAAGCCGGCGCAGGAACCCGCGCCCAAAAAGAAAAAAAGCCTGCTCAAGCGGCTGATCCTCGCGCTTGCGGCGCTTGTGGTCGTGGTCATCGCGGCGGTTGCGATTGTGTGCCTGTTTTGCCTGAAACCCATCGTGACGGGCCAGCTCAAAAGCCGCACGGGGTTCGATGTGAAAATCGAAAAGCTCTCGCTCAATCCTTTCACGGCGAATTTGATTCTCGACGGTTTTGTGATCACCAACCCGGCCACCGATTTCAAGACGCCGGGCTTCGTCGATTTGCGCGCGTTGCATGGCGAGATGTCGGTCGTCTCGCTTTTATCGAATCGCGTCGTGCTCGAAAGCGGCACGCTCGATCTGCCGTCGGTCACGCTCGTGCGCCGCGCAAACAAGCAGCCGTCGAATGCCGAGCTTTTTGCAAACCGTCTCCTGGGCGAATCGAGCACCACGACCACGAAGCCCGACGAAAAGCCCGCCGGACCTTCCAAGCCGCTGAACTTCCTTATCAAGCGTCTCGACGTGAACGTGGGCAAAGTTGTTATCGCCACCGAAAACGCCGATGGCACGGTCTCCAGCCGCGAAACCGTCATCAACTACAAATACAGTTACCAAAACGTCACCGAGCCGAAGCAATTCATGACGACCGGGCTGGCCAGAAGCCTGCTCAGCGTGGGCAGTCAGCTCAGCGACTTGATTCCGGGCAAGTTCGGCGAAAGCGTGGACTCCGTCCTCAAGGGCGGCATCAAGGTGATCGACAATCCCGATGAGGCCACCGGCAGCGCCATCAAGGGTCTGCTCAACAAGCTCGTGCCGTCGAAGGGCAAAACGGACGCGGCGGAAAAGACGGACGCGACGGAAAAGAAATAGCCAGCCGGGTGCAGCCGGGCGCATCAAACGACCCGCCTCCGTTTTTTTTGGGGGGGCAATTCAAGGGGATGCGCACGGCGTTTCGCGGGCAGAGATGCATTATTTGGGACTTTTGAAGGCAGGGCGAATTGCACCCTTGTCCCCCTGCCGGAAATCCCGGCTAATTCGCCCGAATCCAAAAACACACAATGCCCAAAGCTGCATCGCGCCCCGAGCGCCCCGATCCTTTTGTCCTTCAAACCAATCCCGCCACGCTTGACGATCTTCGTGCGCGGTTGCGCGCGACGCGCTGGCCGGATGCGCCCGATGGGGCAAGGTGGTCGGTTGGAACCGACCTCGATTATCTGCGCGAACTCGTCGGCTACTGGGCGGACGGATTCGACTGGGCGGCGCAGGAAAAGGCGATTGGCCGCCTGCCTCATTTTCGAGTCCGGCTGGGAGATTTTAATCACAATCACGGCCCGCAGCGCGTTCACTTTGTGCATGTGCGGGCTGCAAAGGATGCAAAAGACGCAGAGGATGCAAAGGACGCAAAGGATACAAAGGAAGCAAAGGATGGCAGTGCAGAGGACTCCCGGCTGAAAACCGCCTTGCCATTGATTCTTTGTCACGGTTGGCCGGATTCCTTCTGGCGTTATTTGAAAGTGATCCCTCTCCTCACCGACCCTGGCGCACACGGCGGCGACCCCGCGGATGCGTTTGATGTCATTGTGCCCGACATGCCCGGTTTCGGATATTCCGACCGGCCACGCGGGCGCGTGTTAAGCTCCATGGAGACAGCCGACTTGTGGGCGGAGTTGATGGAGATTCTCGGCTACGACAGGTTTGGCGCGGCGGGCGGTGACATGGGCAGCCACGTGAGCCGGTTTCTGGCGCTCAATCACAGCGGGCGGCTCGTGGCTGTCCATCGCATGGACGCAGGTCTGCCCGTGTTTGGCGGGGACCCGCAAAGCCTCACGGCGGAGGAGCGTCGCTGGATGAAGGACGCAGCCGAATGGGGCGCGAACGAAGGCGCGTACGCCGCCATGCACCGCACAAAACCGCAGACCGCGGCATTCGGGTTGAATGATTCACCCGCCGGCCTTGCGGCATGGATTGTGGAAAAACTTCGCGCATGGAGCGATTGCGGCGGTGACATCGAACGCGGTTATACAAAAGACGAAATCCTCACGAACGTCATGATCTATTGGCTCACGGAGACAATCGGGTCGTCCATGCGAATGTATCGCGCAAACGCCGCAATCCCCGCCGGGCAGCACGCCCGCCGCGTGAAAGTGCCATCCGGATTTTCGCTTTTTCGCGGAGACGTCCTCAAGCCGCCGCGCTCATGGCTCAACCGCGTGGCAAATGTCGTCCGGGTCACCGAGCCGCCGCGCGGCGGCCATTTCGCCCCCTTCGAGCAACCCGAACTTTACGCCCGGGAACTCCGCGATTTCTTCCGCCCCTACCGGATGCGGCAGGAGGTGCGGGCGGAGGTTGTGCCAGTGCCTGTGAAGTAACTGATGTTACGCAGCCCGTAGGGCCTGACCTTGTGTCAGGCCGCGCTCGCATGGGAGGCCACACTGGTAACTGATGTTACGCAGCACATACGTAGCGCAGGCTGCCAAGGCTGCTGACGAGGCGAAGCCTCGCCTCGCGTAGCACGGGCATCTTGCCCGTGGACGGCGCGAAGTGCCGCCCTCATGC
>JAISGL010000232.1 GCA_031263125.1 Opitutaceae bacterium
ATCACACGCCTCTGGCATCCCTCCGGGATGCGGTGCTTTTTATGTTGGGTTCCGGTGGTATCGCTCGCAAAGCCTCGCTTAACCACCGGCTAATATCTGGCAAGCCTCCGGCTTGCCCCAGCGGTGCCGCCCTGCCAAATGCCGACCTTCGCGTAACATCAGTTATTAAATCTCCAACAGGCCATTGATAAATACATCATGAATAAAAATACAATTACAGAAACAATTATTGCTTTGGAAAAAACAGCCATGGAAGCATGGCTCAATGGCAATCCCTCCCCTTGTCTTGACCTTTATTCGAAAGATTTCACCTATTTCGATCCGTCCCGGGAATGGCGGCTTGATGGCAGGGATAAGATTGAAGAATTATATGAAAGCATGCGGGGAAAAGCAAAAATGGATAAATTTGAAATGATAAATCCTGTCGTGCAATCCACTGATACAATGGCAGTTTTATCTTACAATATACACATATGCCTTGACGGAATGGTCTGGAAGGAAAATTGTACAGAAGTGTACAAATTGGAAGATAATGACAAATGGAAAATTATTCACTGCCACTTTTCGCCGACCAAGCCCTCCGTTGCCGTCTGATGCTTCGCAAAAGTTTTTTCGGCAAGGCGGTCCCGCCGGGGCAAGCCGCATAAAGTGGCGATCCACGACACAGGCCGCCGGCTGATCCGGCGCCTGGTGACCGTGCTCAAAAGCGAACCTCAATGTCTTCAACCCACCCCCTGAAATCCCACCGGGTGTAATTGTGGAAGGTAGCTACGGCGAAGCCGTTGCCTATTGCAGCCCAAGGCTGGCGACAACGTCGCCTGCCTTGGGTAATCCGATAATAATCACACAACCCCAACGGGGTTGCCTGATGACATTGTCATGAATCATGTGCGCTTCGGCGCTTCGGCGCTTCAATCCTAGGCAACCTCTTCGAGGTTGTGACAATTTTCTCCCCCTTTCCCAGGGTAGCGACTGCGTCGCAACCTTGGGCTGCATTAGGAAACGGCTTCGCCGTTTTTGCACCCTTCGGCGCTCTCCTTTCGGCGCTCTCCCTTCGCTACTGCTCCGGGTCGCCCGCTTGATTGCTACCTTTCGCAATTGTACCCCGTTTCATCATGCGCCGTATCTTTGGGTTGCGCCGGGCGGGTTTTTTGCGTTTCTGTTTTGTGTGATTGCCTCAGTTACCATTCGCAATTTCAGGGCTCTTCGGAACGCGAGTCTTTCGCTTCTGCCGTTCAATCTTGTGATCGGGCCGAATGGCTCCGGGAAAACCAGCCTCATCCTGGCGCTCCAGCGGCTTCGCTCGCTGGCCCGGCTGCCGCTTCGCAATCCGCCTCACCGGGAGGCGGACGAACGCATCGCGGACGCCCCGTCAGCAGGCTTGGCAGCCTGCGCCACGTGGCCGCCGCACAAGGAGGCGGACGGGCGCGTCGCTGACGGGCGCATCGCGGACGGGCACATCGCGGACGGACCGGAGATTTCGTGGCATTTCACGCCTCCGTTCGATGGGGTGATGGCCGTGATGCGGTGCGTGTCCGAGACGGAATGCGATTTTCTGGATGTCGTCCCGCTGCCATCCGGGGCGGGGCGGGGCGACTGGCCCAAGTTGCGCGTGGCGCTGGCGGGCATTCGTTGTTACGTGCTCGATCATCGCGCGCTCGCGTCGCGGAGTTTGTCGCGCGAGGGCGCGGAGTTGAAGGGCGACGGCGCGAATCTGGCGACGGTGCTCGCGGCGTTGCAGTTGCACGCGCCGGGGGCGTTTGACGAATTGCGCGAGGCGTTGTGCCGGATATTGCCGGAATATGACGATTTGCAATGGGCGTTCGCGAACGACGGCACGGTCGAGTTGCAACTGCGGCTGGCCGACTCGGGCGGGCTGGTCGCGGCGGAACATCTTTCGCAAGGCACCTTGTATTTGCTGGGCCTGCTGGCGCTGGCGTATGATCCGACGCCGCCACCGGTCGTGTGCATCGAGGAAATCGACCGCGGGTTTCATCCGCGTTTGCTGCGCGACGTGCGCGACGTGCTTTACCGGCTGAGTTATCCCGAGGCGTCCGGCTTGAAGCGCGCGCCGGTGCAGGTGATTGCGACGACGCATTCGCCTTTCATGCTGGATTTGTTTGGCGAGCATCCCGAGGAGGTGGTGCTCGCGGAAAAACATGGCGAGGCGGCGCAGTTTTCGCGGCTTTCGGATCGCAAGGATTTGACGGACGTGCTGGACGGAGGCGGGCTTGGCGACATGTGGTACGCAGGAATCCTGGGCGGCGTGCCGCAGGAGTGTGCGACACAGGAAAGCGCGCCACCGTTTGAGACAGATAAGACAGATAGGTCAGATCAGTCAGATCAGACAGATCAGCCAGATCAGTCAGACGAGCGCGGAGAGGCGGACAATCTGCCATGATGTGCAAAACAATGCGCGCATCGCTCCCCGCCGCACGTGTTGTCCGCGCAACCCGCACAACCCGCGCAAAAAACGAGGCATGCCCGCGCCCATGAAAATCGGAATCATCAGTGAGTCTCCCGCCGACGAGATGGCCGTGCGCGTGCTGGTCGAGGCGGTGCTCGGCGTGGACGTGAAACTGGTGCAGCCGTCGTTGCGCGCGCGCGGGTGGCCGTCGGTCGCGCAAGTGCTGCCGGCGGTGATCCGGCATTTGCATTTCAACACCGACGCGGCGGGCCTCGTGGTGGTCGTGGACGCGGACGACTCGGTCGTACACACCGCCGGGCATGAGCGCGAGGGGTATTATCATCCGCGCTGCCGCGTGTGCCAGTTGCGCGGGATTTTCCGGCAGACGACAAAAAGGCTGCCCGCGGCGCGCGGGCGCGACCGTTTGTTGCGCTGCGTGGGCGTGGCGGTGCCCGCGGTGGAGGGGTGGTATTTGTGCGGGCGCGACCACGGCGTGACGGAGCACGCATGGACCGACGGACAGACTTCGGGCAGGATGCCCTACACGCGCGCCCAGTTGAAAATGCGCGTGTACGGGACGGACCGCCCCAGCCTGGCGCACGAGATCGAGTGCGCGATGAGGGAGGTGCAGCGGCATCGTCGTGACACGCGGCGCCTGGAAAACGACTTTCCGGGTTTCGAGTCGATGGCGAAAGACTTGCGCGATTGGAAAACCCGGTTAGCAACAACGGCGTCCCTCGCGAAGTCCGCATCCCTCGCGCTCGCGAAACCCGCATGACGAAATCCGCGTAAAGTAATCCCATTCCATTCTCATCCATTCCCTTCCCATCGCTTCCCATCCCATCGCTTCCCTTTCCATTCCATTCCATCCCATCCCTTCCCATTCCCATTCCATTTTTTGCATGGCCACCAAATTATTCCGAAAACGTTCATACCTGCCTTTGCCACTTGAGTGGCTGCTGCTCCCGTTCGCCAGACTCGCGTATCGCGTGCGCGCCCGCCGTCCGGAAAACGTGCCCGGACGCGGCGGGGTGATTTTGATCGCAAACCATCTGTCGTTCGTGGACGCGATCGTGCTGCAACTGGCGTGCCCGAGGCCGTTGCGGTTTCTCGGTTACGAGGGGCTGAAGGCGAATGTGTTTTTTGAAAAACTTTTCCGCTGGTCGGGCATGATCGGGTTTTCGCCGCGCGATCCGGTGGGCAGCACGCGGCGCATCCTGCGCGCGCTCCAGGCGGGCGAGGTGCTGTGTCTTTTCGGCGAGGGGCACATCTCGCGCATCGGCGAGCTGATGCGCATCAAGCCCGGCTTCGAGGCGATTGCGCGGCGCGCGGGCGTGCCGGTCGTGCCGGTGGCGCACGACGGGCTGTGGGGGTCGGTGTTTTCGTTTTCGGGCGACCGCTGGATTTTCAAATCGCCGCGCATCATGCCCACGCACGTGTGCGTGTGTTTTGGCCGGCCAATGCTGCCGAGCGAGGCCACCGCCGGGAAGGTGCGCCGCGAGTTGCTCGACCTGGGCGCGGAGGCGTTTTCGCAGCGGCCCGTGTTGCGCAGGCACCTCGGCGGCGAGGCGGCGCGCGCGCTCGTGAAACATCCGGGCATGGTGCAGGTGATAGACCGCACGGGCGAGCGCGTCGAACTGACCGCGGGAAAACTTTTCGCCGCCGCCGCCGCGCTCTCGCGCCGCATCAAAAAAACGATTCCCGAAAAACGCGTCGGCATCGTGCTGCCTCCGGGCATGGGCGCGTTCATCGCCAATCTCGCGGTGAGTTTTGCGAACAAGATTCCCGTCAACCTCAACTTCACCGCCGGCAAGTCGACCACCGAGGGCAGCATGAAACTCGGCGAAGTCTCGACCATCATCTCCGCCCCGGCGATGCAGGAAAAGATACCCGGCTTCCCGTGGCCCGCGGGCACGAAGGACCTGAAGGCCGAGCTTAAAGCCCTCGGCAAGGCGCGCATCGTGTTCTGGCTCATCGTCGCCTACATCGTGCCCAACCAGCTCGTGCCGCGCCTGCTCGGCCTGCCGCGCCGCGGCGACAACGACGAGTGTTCGCTGCTTTTCACGAGCGGCACCTCGGGCGAACCCAAGGGCGTCGTCTACACGCACCGCAACATCCTCGCGCAATGCTGGCAGATATCGTCCATCGCCGTGCTGCCGCCCACCGCGCGGATGCTCGCGTGCCTGCCGCTGTTCCACAGCTTCGGTTACTCGATAACGGTTTGGTACATGGTGATGCGCGGCTGCACCACGATCACGGTGCCCAGCCCGCTCGACACGCGCCGCGTGGTGGACGCGATCCACGACGAAAACGCCACGGTGATCATCGGCGTGCCCTCGTTCCTGCGCCCAATCCTGAAACGCGCCACGCACGGCGAACTCAAGTCGCTCGAACTCGTCGTCTCGGGCGCCGAAAAAATGCCGCTCGACCTCTACGACGCGTTCATGAACCAGTTCCACATCGACATCATGGAAGGCTTCGGGCTGACCGAGACCAGCCCCGTGACAAACGTCAACCAGCAGCACCCGCCGGCGATCTCGCGTTTCTCCGTCCCGCAATACGGCAAGCGGCTCGGCTCGGTCGGGCGCATGATGCCGGGCATGAGCGCGCGCATCGTGGACCCGGACACATATGAGGAACGGCCGCTCACCTCGACCGGCCTGCTCCTCTTCAAGGGCGACAACGTTTTCACGGGTTACCTGAATGACGCCGCAAAAACCGCCGAAGCCATCCGCGACGGCTGGTTCCACACGGGCGATCTCGCGCGCTTCGACGAGGACGGATTCCTCTACATCGAGGGCCGCCTTTCCCGCTTCTCAAAACTCGCCGGCGAAATGGTCCCGCACGGCACGATAGAGGACGCGATCATCAAAGCCTACAACCTCACGGACGTGGAAGGCTACGTGATTGCTGTCGCCGGCGTGCCCGACGAGGCGAAGGGCGAAGTGCTCGTGCTCGTGACCACGCGCGATTTCGAACTCGCCGACCTGCGCCAGAAAATCACCGATGCCGGCCTGCCCAATCTCTGGGTGCCGCGCGTCATCCTCAAGGTGGACAGCATCCCGGTGCTCGGCTCCGGCAAACTCGACCTCAAGGCGCTCAAGGAAACCGTCCTCAACGGCCTGCGCCGATAAGCCGGTGGAAACCGGCGCGCGGTGTCATTGCGGAAGGTGGCTGCGGCTTCGCCGTTTTTGCGCCCTTCTGCGCCCTCCTTTCGGCGCCCTCCCTTCGCTTCCATCCTGCCCAGCCTTTGCCCCCGCCCCACCCCGCCCCGCCCTGCCCTGCCCTGACAATTTGCCAATTTTTGCCAATTCAGTCCGCGCTCGACGCACGCGAACTCCCGTCCTACACACGCAAGCATGTACGAAAGCCTCTTCAAACTCTGGGGACTCTTCCTCGGCACCATCGTCGGCATACTGCCCATCATGAATCCGTTCGCCGCGGCGCCCACGTTTCTCGCCATCACGACGGGCGACTCCGCCGGCCGGCGCGCCGAGCAGGCCCGCAAGGCCAGCATCTACGTGGCGATGATCCTGAGCGGCGCGCTGCTCTTCGGCTCACTCGTGATGAATTTTTTCGGCATCTCGATTCCCGGTTTCCGCATCGCCGGTGGCATCGCGGTCGCGGGCATCGGCATGCGCATGTTGATGCCGGATATTTTTCAACACAAACGCGAGAAGACCGCGGAACACGCGGAGGCGCTCGCCAAAAGCGACGTCTCTTTCTCGCCCATGGCGATGCCCATTCTCAGCGGCCCAGGCTCCATCGGCGTCACGATCGGCTTCGCATCGCTCGCCACCACGTGGCTCGACTACGCGGCGATCATCCTCGGCATCCTCACGGTCGCGCTCGCGTGTTACCTCACGCTGCGCGTCGCCATCCGCATGAACGGCATTCTCGGCCCCACGGGCATCAGTGCCATGACGCAAATCATGGGCCTGCTCATCATGTGCATGGGCGTGCAATTCGTGGTGAACGGCGTGGTGAGCATCGCCACGGACCCGAAAATCCTCACCGCGATTCGCGACGTGCTCTTCGCGCCGCCGGTCGCGCCGTGATTTTTTTTGTCACGCGCCCGAATATTTTTCCAAAAACAACAGCAGGTTTTTCTCGGGGCCGAAGAGCACGAAAATATCATCGGCCTGGAAAATCTCGTCCATCGTCACGATGCCGAGCGTGCGGCGTTTGACGGGCGTGTCCGGGCTTTTCGCCAGTTTGCCCAGCACGCCCTTTCGGATGCGCTTGATCGTCACGATGCGCACGTCGGCCTTCTTGAAATCCTTCGCGCTGTCCGTAAGCGACTTTCCCACGAGCAACGCCGGCACGGACGCCTCGATGATCGAGTGCCCGTTGCCCATGTCGAAACCGTCCACGACGCCGCGCATCAACAGCGAGTGGGCCAGCCCGCGCGCCGCCACCACCTCGGGCACCACGAGCCGGTCCACTTTCAACAGGCGCAGCAACCGCTCGTGCATCGGCGAGAGCACGCGGCACACGATACGTTTCGCGCCCAGCTCCTGCGCCTTCACCGTCAGCGCCATCGAGTGCTCGAAATCGTTGCCGATCGCGATGATCACCGCGTCCATCTCCTCGATTGGAAAATGCGCCAGCGGCGCCGGGTCGTCGAACTCCATGACCACCGCGGCGCCCACCTCGTCCTTGATTTGCTCGACGTTGTCTTCGCGCCGGTCAATCGCCAGCACATCCGCGCCGAGTCGCGCGAGATCGCGCGCCAGGTTTTTTCCAAAAACTCCGAGACCTATGATGCAGCATTTCATAAAATTGGTTTCCTTTGATTGATGCGGTTATTGATACGGTTATTGATGCGGTTTGCAGTCCTCACGTGATGACAATCCCCCCCTCCGGAAAGCGGTAGCCCTTGTGCGGCTGTCGCGGCATGAACGACATCAGCACCATCAGCACGCCGATGCGGCCCACGAACATCGCCAGCACCAGCACGCATTTTCCGCCCGCGCCGAGCAAGGGCGCGACCCCGCGCGAAAGCCCCGCCGTGCTCGTCGCGCCGATCACCTCGAACGCCAGCTCCGCCGTGCTCAACTCCGGGTGCATCACGCTGAGCGTCACCAGCACCACCGCAAAAAACGCCACCGCCAGCAGCACGACCGCCAGCGCGCGGTTTGCCGTGTCGTCGCTCACGCGCCGGCCAAACGCCTCGATCTCCGGCCGCCCGAGCAGCACGCGCCGCAACGCCAGCACCGCCACCGCCAGCGTCGATGTCTTGATGCCGCCCGCCGTGCTCGCGGGGCTTCCGCCGATGAACATCAGGAACATCACGATCACCACCGTCGCGGGCGCCCACAACCGCGTGTCGGAAATATTGAACCCCGCCGAACGCGCCGTGACCGAGTGAAACAGCGCCGCCAGCCACGACGGCACGCCCGCGCTGTCGCCATTGTTGAACGCAAACTCCGTCAGAAAAACAAGCGCCGCGCCGCCAAAGGTCAGGCACAGCGACGTCACCAGCACCACGCGGCTGTTCGTCGTGAGCCGGGGCGGCGCCGCCACGCGCAACCCGAGCCGCCGCCGCACCACGGCCACCGCCACCTGCCAGAAATTTTTCACCACCGGAAACCCGATGCCGCCCGCCGTCACCAGCAGCATCACCGTCACGAGAAACCACGTGTTGCCGCGCAGCGCCCCGTCGGCCAGCCCGCCGGGCATGGTCGAAAAACCCGCGTTGCAAAACGACGTCACCGAGTGAAACACCGCGAAAAACAACCGCTCGTCCTGCGGCATCGCCGTCATGCCCTCCGCGGAAAAATAAATCGCCGCCACGCCCGCCAGTTCAAACGAAAACGTGAACCCCACGATGATCCCCAGCACCGTGCCGATCTGGTCCAGGCTCTCCTCGCTCAACAAATCCTGGAGCGCGATCCTGTTGCGAAACGACACGCCGCCCGTCAGGAAATGCGCGAAAAAATACGTGAGCGTCATGATCCCCAACCCGCCCACCTGCACCAGCCCGAGGATCACAAACTGCCCGTGCCACGTGAAATCCCCGGCCGTGTCCAGCACCGCCATCCCCGTGACGCAAACCGAACTGGTCGCGGTGAAAAGCGCGTCCGCCCACGAAATCCCCGCGGGCGTCGCGCGCGGCATCTTGAGCAGCAGCGTGCCGGCGACGATGAGCGCCGCGAAACTCAGCAACAGCGCGCCGCCCGGCGTCAGGTTTCGCGCGGCGATTTGCGGAATCCGCCTCAGCCCGCGCAACCCCAGCAGACCGATCAGCGTGAGTTGCGAGAACCCGAGCACGAACAACGCAAGCGTCCCCGGCTTCGCATCCGGAATCCAGTGCATGAGCCAGTTGTCGAACTTGTGGCTGAACACCGACTCGAACAGGACGACCACCGCCAGCGCGGTCTCCAGCCTGCGCTTGCGCAAATGCTCGCGCAGGTTCGGATGGATGATCAGCCGCACGATTTCCTGCACCACAAAAAGCCCGAGCACGATCCGCGTGCCCATCTGCACCAGCCATTGCTCCTGCGAAGTCAGCGGCCACCCGATCACGAGCACAAAAAGCGCAATCGCACCCATCGCGCACACCACGAGCACGACATTCATGGCGCGCAGGATTGCGGAAATGCGGTTGTCGGGAATAAACTGGAGCATGGCGCGTGGCTCGTTTTATCGGCGGACGGTCAGTATTTCAGCCGTGTGTTTTCATGGCCGCAACGCGGACACGCGCACGTCTCGGCGCCCGCCGGCGCCGCGTAAAGTTTGTTGCACCGCGGGCAAAGAAACGTGGCCTTGCGCCGCGCGTGTTCGAAAAACGCATACTCGCGCCGCCCGTAAAACAGCCACATGCCGAGGAAGAAAATTTCCACGGCAAAGCAGTAAATGACGCCCACGGTTAACAAATCCATGACGCCACAGTAGATATACGCCGCGCGCGCTGCCAAGCCTGCTTCATTCGACGCATAAAATATATCCGCGCAGATATTCGCTCTCCGGCATCGTCACGAGCACCGGATGATCCGGCGGCTGGTGGCAGAATTCCAGCACGCGCGCGCGACGGCGCGCGTCCGCGGCCGCCTCCGCCAGCACCCGCCGCAACTCCTCGTCGCGCATGTGGTGCGAGCACGAGTAAGTCGCCAGAATCCCGCCGGGCGCGAGACGCTGCATCGCCCGCAAATTGATCTCCTTGTAACCGCGCAACGCGCCCTCGAGTGCGCTCTTCGATTTCGCGAACGGCGGCGGATCGAGCACGATCAAATCCCACGACAGCCCGCGCCGCTCCGGCGAAGTGTCGTTGAAAAAGTCGAATACATTTGCCACGTCGAACACGGCCTCCACGCCGTTGCGCTTCGCGTTGCGGCGCGCCTGCGCGATGGCGTCCCCCGCGCTGTCAAGCCCGAGCACACTCGCCGCCCCCGCCCTCGCGCAATGCAACGCGAACGGCCCCTGGTTGCAAAACGCATCGAGCACACGGCGGCCCTTCGCATAACGCGCCACGAGCGAATGCTGCGCGCGCTGGTCGAGATAAAACCCGGTCTTCTGCGCGCCGGCCAAATCCAGCCAGTAATCAAACCCGTCGATATTCAACCAACGCGGCTCCCACGGTTTTCCGGAAAACGTGCCTGTTGTCTGCGGAAGCCCCTCGAGACGGCGAATCGACGCGTCGTCACGGTAAACAATATCGGCGGGCGCCGGCCTCACGACATCCATCAGCAACCGCGAAATCACATCGCGCCGCTTCTCCATCGCGAGCGTCTGGATTTGGAGCACAAGCGCATCGCCAAACTGGTCGAGCACGACGCCCGGCAACCCATCCGATTCCGACCAAATCAGACGGCGGATATTTCCCCCCCCCGCGACATGGATGTTTTTATCCGCGCCATTGTTGCCCGCGCCCGACTCATCGCGACGGGCAATCGCGCGCGTGATCGCGTCGTGCAGATACGCCTCATCGAGCGCCACGCGATCGCGGCTGAGTTTGCGCCAGCAGATTTGCGAACGACTGTTGTAGATACCGGAGCCTAGGCGACGCCCGTTGCGGTCGCGGCACTCCACGACCTCGCCGTCAAACGCTGCGGGCAGCAGTGCCTCGACCTCGTTGGCAAACACCCACGGATGCCCTGTGAGCGCCCGTGCCTTGGCGTTGACCCTAAGCCTGAGCGAAGGCGGCTGGCCATTTGACGAAACACCGGATGGCAAAAGTAAATTGTTAGACATGCACGAACATCCTCGCGCAAAAACCACCCCACCGAGAAGCGCAAAATGAAAAACAACCCGCCACCGCAATCGTCAAATAAAGTGACAGTCACTTTTTTCCTTGACATGAATTATGAATATGGCGGTTATCTTGCGACATGAGAGGACCTCGGATAAAAATTCATGGCGAAGATGCGGTTTACCACTGCATCTCCCGCACCGTTAACGGCGAACGTCTCTTCGACGAAAACGCCAAGGAAATGCTCCGCCAACAGATATGGCGGATCGCCGACTACTGCGGCGTCACCATTTATACATATGCCATCATGGATAACCATTTCCATGTGCTCATCAGGGTGCCGAAAAAGGCTCCCGTTGCCGATGCGGAGCTTCTGCGCCGTTACAGGCTCCTTTATCCCAAGCCGACCCGGTATCAGAGCGTTTCACTTGCCGCCGCCGAGGCGCAACTCAAGGCCGGCGGCCCTGACGCCGAGGCGTGGCGCAAACAGCAACTCGCTCTCATGAACGACGTTTCCGCTTTCATGAAGCTCCTCAAACTGCGCTTCACCATCTGGTTCAACAAAACACATTCCCGCTACGGAACGCTCTGGGCCGAGCGCTTCAAAAGCGTGCTCGTCCAACCCACGGGCAACGTCATTCGGACCATGTCCGCATATATCGACCTCAACCCCGTGCGCGCCGGAATGGTCGAAGACCCCAAGGACTACCGCTTTTGCGGCTATGGCGAGGCGGTGGCCGGCAGAAACAAGGCGCGCGACGGGTTGATCGAGGTCGTCGGCGAAGACTATGCGCGTTCGTGGAAATGCGCGCACGATGATTGCTACCGTCCCATGATCATGGGCAGCGGCGCCATGCCGCGCACGGGCAAAGCCCGGATATCGGATGAACTTTTTGAGGAAACAGTGCGCGCAAAGGGAAAACTTCCGCTCACCACTGCATTGAGATGTCGGATACGGTATTTTACCGACGGTGCGGTGCTGGGAAGCAGGGAGTTTGTCGCGAAGCAACTCACGACCTACCGGCGAAAGACAGGCTTGCTTCGCAAAAAACAGCCCCGGACGTTGCCGCCAGTGTGCGACTGGGGCAGCGCAGCGACGGATGACATCATGGTCATGCGCACACCGAGACGGCGGACGTTTCAGGCGCATGCGATTGACTGAACATATCCAGAAAAAGCAGGCTCCCAAAATCACGGATGCGCCCACGGTGCGCCCTGCTGGCGCTCAAGCATTTTGTTGTTTGTTGTTTTTCCAAAAACGAATCAGCAAACCCAAACCGATCATGCATACGCCCGCGCGATCCGCGATGTGACGCAAAACACGCCTTCACGCACAGTGCATCATCCACGCGATTCCTGCGCAGGTTGATTTCGCACGCCACCTGGTCCGGCACGATGTTCACCACGCCGCCACCCGTGACACAGCCGCCATTCGCATTCGCAATCACACCCGTGAACTCGCGGTTGATCGCATCAATGCCATCAATGGCCCGGGCCAGCGCCACGATGGCATTCCGCCCCTTGCAAAATCACGCCCCGCATACGTCGTCCACCCGCGCACCATGAGTATGAACACATCTGTCCTCAGCCGCATCTCCTCAGCCGCATCTGAATATATCGGTTCCTAATTATATCCCTTCATTTATCCCCTGTCCCTAATTCCTAATCTTTCCCCTGTCCCCATTCCACCCCCCACTCAACCCTCCCCACTCCACCCAGTCCCCCTGTCCCCAGTCTTCTTGTCCCCAGTCCACAGTCGCATCCACCAGTCGCACCCACCGCCCCGCCGGACGCAGTGGACTTCGCCATTTCCCCCGCCATTTCTTGTTTTGCAAAACACCGCTGCAAGGGGCACGCTCCGGCTCATCAGCAAATGCAGTCATCGATTGTTAATCTTTATCTGGTCGGCTTCATGGGCACGGGAAAAACCACCGTGGGCCGCGCCATCGCCTTCCGGCTCGGGGCCAAACTGATCGACGTCGACGCGGAAATCGAACGCCTGCAAGGCAAGCCGATCCCCCAGATTTTCTCGGAGCAAGGCGAACCCGCCTTCCGCACAATGGAACGCGCCCTCATCGAAACCGGCCATCCGCCCGCGGGCTGCATCGTCGCATGCGGCGGAGGTCTGGTCGTGCAACCGGGTATGCTCGAACTCCTCAAATCGAAAGGCGTCGTCATCTGCCTTCACGCCTCGCTTGAAACCGCCCTCAAGCGCACGCGACACGGCAAAAACCGCCCGATGCTGAGCGGCAATGATCCGCGCGAAATCTACACCGCGCGCGAACCCATCTATCGCAAGGCGGGCACACTTTTGCTCACGGACAACCGCTCGCTCCCCGACATCATCATGCACACCATGCGCGTCTACAAACGCGAGGCGTCCGATTTCCTGCGCGCGCGCAAAGCCGCCGCGCCCGCCGCATCAACTGTCGCCGCGTCAGCCGCGCCAGCCGCTGTGTCCGCTGCGTCAACCGTCGCCGTGCCTGCCACACCCGCCACGCCACCCGCCGCCGCGCCCGCTGCATCAACTGCCGCCGCGCCAACCGCGCCAGCCGCTGTGTCCGCCGCGTCAACCGTCGCCGTGCCCGCCACACCCGCCGCGCCAACCGTCGCCGCGCCAGCCGCGCCACCCGCCGCGCCAACCGCCACCGCGCCTGTCACGTCCGCTGCACCTGCGCCCGCATCCATCGCGTCCGCCACTGCGCCCGCATCCGCCGCGCCAACCGCCGTCGTGCCCGCCGCGCCAGCCGTCGCTGCGCCAGCCACGCCACCCGCCACACCCGCCACGCCAACCGCCACCGCGCCTGTCACGCCCGCTGCACCTGCGCCCGCATCCGTCGCGTCCACCACTGCGCCCACATCCGCCGCGCCAACCGCCGCCACGCTCGCCGCGCCTGCGCCTGCCGCCACATCCGCCACGCCCGCACCCGTCGCGCCCGCTGCTACACCCGCCGCGCCAACTGCCACCGCGCCCGCCGCGCCAACCGTCGCTGCACCCGCCACGCCACCCGTCGCCACGCCCGCCGCGCCCGATGATCCCGGCCGCTGAACTGCGCCAGAACCTGCTCGCCCTCGGTTTTGACACCGTGCGCTTCATGCGCATCCCCGAAAACGGCGCGCACACCCTGCCGGAAATCTCCGCGCTCCGCCAGTGGCTCGACGCCGGCCACCACGCGGACATGCACTGGATCGAACGCGGTTTCGACAAACGCGCCACCCCCACCCTCGCCCTGCCGGATGCCCGCTCGATGATTGTGCTCGGCGTGAATTATTTTCCCAAAAATCCCCCAAACACCGGGCAAACCGCGGACTCACTTCATCCCACGTGGGCACGCTATGCGCTGTATTCGGATTATCATGACACAATCAAACCGGCCCTCGAAAAAGCCGGATGCGTGCTTGAGGAAAAACTCGGGCTGACCCCCGCCGATTATCGTTACTACGTGGACACCGGCCCCGTCCTCGAACGCGCCCAGGCCGCGCGCGCCGGCCTCGGCTTCCTCGGCAAAAACGCGATGCTGATCTCGCCCGATTTTGGCAACTGGCTCTTCCTCACCGCAATTCTCGCGCGCGCCGACCTGCCTCCCGACGAACCGCCGCGCGACGCCTCCCGCCCCTCCCGCCCCTCCCCCCCCTCCCGCTCCCGCTGCGGCAAATGCACGCGCTGCATCGACGCGTGCCCGACCGGCGCGATCGTGCGGCCCGGCGTCATCGACTCGCGCCTCTGCATTTCCTACCAGACAATCGAAAACAAAGGCATCATCTCCCGCGAACTCCGCCCGAAAATCGGCGCGCGCATCTACGGCTGTGACGTGTGCGCCGAAGTGTGCCCGTGGAACCGTTTCGCGCAAACAAGCCGCGGCATCCTGCTCGACGCCCGCCCGGAGCTGGCCCGCCTCACATTGCACGACTTGCTCGGACTGACGCCGGAAACCTACGCCGCGCATTTCCGCAAAACCGCAATCAAACGCATCAAGCTCGCCGGCCTCCTCCGCAACGCCTGCGTCGTCGCCGGCAACCTGGGCGGACGCGGCGCCGCTTATCTGCCGCGCCTCATGCGCCTCGCCTCGCACGAGTCGCCGCCCGTCCGCGCGCATGCCGTCTGGGCGGTTTGCCAAATCGCCGGCGCCGGACGCGCCGCGACACTTCTGCGCGAAGTCCGCAACGCGGAAACGGACGCGACCGTCCTGGAAGAATACGAAGCGTGATGTGGAGAGGGCGAAACCCGATGCGAACGAAACCCGATGGCAGGCCAAGCGCCGCCAAACGCATCTCAAAAACGGGACGGTCCATGCCGCCAATTCCGAAGGAGTGCGGGCGTCCCGCCCGCTGACGGCGAAGCCGCCGGATTGCCGTAGCACGGGCGTCCCGCCCATAAGCGTTAAGATACTATAGTAAGCCATGAGACACGGGTAGGGGAGCGTTTTCCAGGGCGGGAGTTGGCCAGGGAAGAACGAATGGAGGGGCCGTTGGCGAGGAAGAAGCGAAGGGATGGAGCGAGGCGCGGGCAGCTCAGTATGCAATCGCGAGCTTCGACGAACTCAGCCCATCGGCTGAGTTTCAGGCAGAAGGTATCCCCAGGGGGAAAAAACCTCTGCTTCGAGGATGAT
>JAISGL010000280.1 GCA_031263125.1 Opitutaceae bacterium
GCGGACGGCTGATTTCGTAGGGCCTGACCTTGTGTCAGGCCGCGCCCGCGTGGGAGGCCACATTGGTAATTCGCGGCCTGACACAAGGTCAGGCCCTACGTGCCGCGTAACATCAGTTATATCTTTGACTGAGGGGCAGCCGGCCCGCCGGCGTCCACGCCTCACTGCCGCGCCCCCAAGGTTTGGAATATCACGGCGCCGCGACAACAGCCCCGGATGCAGGTGTTTTGGATTCGGAAAGCCGCTTCACAAATTTGCGCACCAAAATCGTCCCGCCCTCCGAAACACCGCCGTGATCGAGGCCGCCCATTTCATAAAACTCGGTCTGCGTATGGCCGACATTCTTCAGACTCACCGCAAACAATTCGTTTTCCTCCACACGGCTCTTGAACTCGATGCGCCGGTCGCCCGTGATCAGGCAAATGGGCGGCAGGTCTTTCGCCGTGTAATATAACGGCGCGTATTCGTCGATGATCGGACGATACTGCCCGCCCTTGTCGCCGAGTAATTTTTTGACCTCATAATGTGTCGTCACCTGCGCGCTGACGGGGGCGATGCCCGCTATCTGCCTGTTGGAAATGCCGTACGGCGCAAGCCAGCGCGAATCCATGCCAATTATGGCCGCCAGATAACCGCCCGCGGAATGTCCGGATACAAAAACCTTTTTCGGATCACCGCCATACGCTGCAATATTCTCAAATACCCACGCCACCGCCGCCGCCGCGTCCTCAAAAAAGCACGGCATCTGGCCGCGTGGCGACAGCCGGTAACTGACCGCAATGACGGCGATGCCCTGATTTTTCAAATTCGACGGCATGCTGCGTTTCCCGCCCGTAAGCCCGCCTCCGTGAAACCAGATCACCGTCGAAAAACCGGTGCGATTGTCCGGATAATAAACATCGAGTTTGCACTGCTCACGCTGGTAATCGTCGCCCTTTGCCAAGGCGCCCTCCGTATAATAAGACAAATTTGTCTTTGTCTGATAAGTCACGGCCTGGGGAGCCGCGCAAAACGCCTGGCACACAAACGCAACGCAAACAACGAGGGACAAGGTGATATATTTCATGGTGTCAGAATGCTCTGCCGCCGTGCTTGCATAAGCAACGGCAAAGTTGCCCCAAAAGTTGACCAAAAAGTCTTCATGCAAGGCATTGCGCAAACACCATCACCCGGCCACGCAAAAACATTCCCATCAATTACCATTTCGCAGTCATGCACATTAACTGATATTACATTGCCGCTGCCACCGCGACTGCGACGCCTTGGGAGCGCGGGCATCTTTGCCCGCGATGCGTTTTTGAAATATAAGAAGCGGGCGCACGGTGTTTCGCGGGCAGAGATGCCCGCGCTCCCAGGAAAGACATCTGCGCTGCATGTGTATATTTGTGTCAGAAGTTCGTTGCCTGGCGGCGTTGCTGAAGCTCGGCCTGGACTTCGCGCTGTCGCTCATCGTCCAGCGGATAGCGGCAGGCGAGGAGGAAGCTGCTTATAAGGATGAGCGCGGGCGCGGCGGAGAAGAGGAGCCGCATGGTCAGCAGCGAGGTTTCGCTTTGCGCACCGCCAAGCCCGGCCTTGAAACCGGACATATCCAGCACGAGGCCGAATATCAGGATCGCGCCGGTGAGGGTTGTCTTTTCGAGCCACGTGGCGACGGCCGCATACATGCCTTCGCGACGAAGGCCGGTTTTATATTCATCGTAATCGGCAGTGTCGGCTTTCATCGGGTCGATGAGAACCCAGAAGCCCGAAAAACTTGGCGCGAGGAGAAGCATCGAGATGAATTGCAGCCACGGGTAATCGCGGTTGTAGAAAAAAAACTGGCTGATCGCGGCAAGTATGCCGCATGCAAGACACACGCGAATGACGCGCAGTTTGCCGAAACGCGTGGCGAGCGGCGCCACGATCAATACACCAATGAGGCCCATGACGGCGTAGAAGGTTTGCGATGAACCTTGCATGAGCGCGCCGGCCTTCTGGTTGCCCTCGAAGACGTAATATACATTGATGTGCGTGCCCATCGTGCGAACGATGTTGTCGCTGATTATCATTCCGAGCACGATGCCCACGAGATAACGGAAGGGGCGGTTTTTGAAGGTCAGTTTGAGGCCGGGAAGCAGTTTTATTTTTTCCTGCCTGGCTGCTTTTTTTGCAAAACGTTCCTTTGTGAGCAGCACCGTCGGTATTGCGAGTATTATAAAGAGCGCGCCGATGAGGAGGCCGAGCGTGCGCATGCCGGCGGCGGGGCTGCCGAAGATTTTCCACTGCGCGAGCGGGAAAATCCACGGGATGATAAAGAAGGTCATTTTTGAAACGATCGCGCGCACGGCGTGGATGCGCACGCGTTCGTTGGAATCGCCGCTGAGTTCGAAGCCGAGTGTCAAATACGGAACCGCATAGACGGCGAATGTCGCGTAAAACAGAAGCATCGTGACCAGAAAATATCCGAACGCCCACCAGCCTTTCCAACTTTCGGGCACCATCCAGATAAGGGGAAACGTCAGCGCGCACATCACGGCGCCGGTGGCGATAAAGGGGCGGCGGCGTCCCCACTTCGAGCGAAAGTTGTCACTGAACGAGCCGACGACCGGGTCGAGTATGGCGTCGAGCACGCGGGACAAACCGAGCACAACGCCAATCAGCGTCGGACTCATGCCGAGCACGATATTATAAATGGGGTAGGCGATGGTATTGATGCCCGATGCGCCGAAGTTGAACGGGAGCGTGCCCGACGCGAAACCGATGCGCTCCTTCCATGTGGTTTTTTCCGAATCGGGCGTGACCGATGACGGCGGCGATGACGGCGGCGATGGCGGAGGTGGCGGGGGTGTTGATTGCGGGAGTGTTGGTTGCGACATGGTATTTTATATTGTTTTATATATTAAGTGTGGACGGGCGCTCTGGCGCGCGGAAAAGTGTGGCTCAAAGGGATGTTGCAAACTATAATTCAGCGCAACGAAGCGGAGGCTTTTCCCTGGGAGCGCGGGCATCTTTGCCCGCGATGCGCGTGCAAAAAAGAGTGCGTACCATTTCGCGGGCAGAGATGCCCGCGCTCCCAGCGCGCTGTCGCGTTTTTTGAAAACTCCAACCGCAGTTTTCTGGTTTATGTGGTGGCGTCCGGTCATGGCGGGGCGCGTTTTATTTTTATTTTTCGGGCCAGAAGCCGGCAGGTTCGGCGTTCACGGTTTTCGGGTCGCGCGGGACTTTGAGCATGGGCGCGCCATATGAGAGCGCGCCAGCATCGGGTGCGTCGGGTGCGTCGGGGGCGCCGAATTCGTCCGCACCGGGGAGTTTCAGGCCGAGGAGTTTTTCGAGGTTGGCGCCCGCGTTGCGCGCGGGGCTGGTTTCGGCGATGCGGTAATCGAATGCGGCGGCGTTGGCGTAGGGGCTTTTGGCGGATTCGATCCAGCGGCTGTGCGTTTCCATGCCGAGGCGTCTGGCGAGGGCGCGCATGTCGTTCCACGAGGAGGATACGCCACGGCGGATGAAAACATTATAATCGGCTTTCCAGTTTGGCTCAACGACACCGTCGCCGGTTTTGCCCCACCAGCGTTCGATCCAGAAAAG
>JAISGL010000282.1 GCA_031263125.1 Opitutaceae bacterium
GCGGACGGCTGATTTCGTAGGGCCTGACCTTGTGTCAGGCCGCGCCCGCGTGGGAGGCCACATTGGTAATTCGCGGCCTGACACAAGGTCAGGCCCTACGTGCCGCGTAACATCAGTTACTTCTTCAGCGGCGGCAGCCGGGCGCCGGGGGCGGCTTCGGCGCTGGCAAATCCGGGGGCGAAGTGCTCCGCCGGTGAGACGGTGTCGAGGTGCAGGCCAAAGCGGGTGAGCACGGGGCAGGCGCGGGCGTCAAGGATCGTGAGGCGCACCTTGGTCGCGGTCGTTTTCCGGATGCGGTCGAGTTTGCGGTGGCCGATTGTTTTGCCGGCGCTGATCACGCGCCAGTCGTTGGCGGAGGTGTCCCAGGCTTCGACTTGGTAGGCGGACACACGCTGGCCGAGACGGAGATTTTCCTCGAGGCGAATGACGTTGAAGGTGGCGGGCGCGCCGAGATCGACTTCGAGGCTGGCGCGGGTGATGCCGTCGTCGGTTGTCCAATAAGTGCCGGGGCGATTGTCGAGGGCGTTTTGCGGACCGTAGTAGGCGTCGGAGACGGCGGCGCCGCGGATGTTGGAAGCAGTGGCGGGTTTTCCGGCGGCGAGGTCCGTGTCGAAAATGGAGTTGAGCGCGGCGCGGAATTCGCGGAGGCGGGCGACGGTGTCGTCGGAGATGAGACCGTCGCGGTCGGGGGCGATGTTGAGGAGGAGAATCGAGCCGCGTCCGATGGAGACGTAGTAGAAGTTGAGGAGCGTGGCGAGATCGCGGGGCGGGGTGTCGTTCCAAAACCACTGTCCGATCATCATGGTGTCGCACTCGGCGGGGAAAAAGATGGGGGCGGCTCCGGCGGGCGGACGCGAGTCGCGCGGCGTGGGCGGAGGGGAACCGTCGGGCGCGGGGTAGACGTTCCAGTTGTTGACGGGCGCGGCGGCGAGTTCGTTGCCAACCCAGCGGAGGTCCTCGCGGATTTCCGGGAGGCGGGGGCCTTGCTTGATGACGGCGCGCGGCTGGAGGCGGCGGATGAGATTGATGACGTTTGGCCAGTCGTCCACGTCGGCTTTGTTGCCGTCGAGCCACATTTCGTAAACCGGGCCGTAGTTGGTCAAAAGTTCGGTGAGTTGGCGGCGGTAGAGGCGGGCGTAGGCGGGTTTGTCGCCGGTGTAATTGACCTGGCTGCGGTCCCACGGGGAGCAGTAGACGCCGAGCTTCATCCCACCCGCATGGCACGCGTCGGCGAGTTCGCGCATGACGTCGCCTTTGCCGCCGCGCCAGGAGCTTTTTTTCACGCTGTGCGCGGTCGTATCGGTTGGCCAGATGCAGAAACCGTCGTGGTGCTTGGCGGTGATGATGATGCCCTTGAAGCCGGATTCGCCGGCGACGCGCACCCATTGGTTGCAGTCGAGTCTGGCGGGGGCGAAGAGGTTCGGATTTTCATCGCCGTGTCCGGTGCCGAGTCCGGTGAACGTGTTCATGCCGAAGTGGACGAACATCGTCAGCTCGTCCTCGAACCAGCTCATCTGGTCATCCGAAGGCAGCGGGCCGAGCGGCGCGGGCGCGGCGGGGATTGCAGGGACGTTGGAGAGAGGCGCGGCGGAAAAAGGCAGGGCGGGAAACGCGAGGAGAGAAATGAGGCAGAGCGCGGGCGCGAGCGAGCGGGCGGGCGCGGGCGCGAGTGTGTAAGCGGATGCGGGCGTGAGTGTGCGGGCGGATACGGACGTGAGTGTGCGAGCGGGCGCGAACGCGCGAGTGGACGCGGGCGGGCGAGTGGGCGTGAGCGCGCGAGTGGACGTGAGCGTGCGAGCGGGTGGAAGCGTGCGGGAGAGTTGCATGGCGATATTGGATATTGGAGAGATTCCATGATATTTCCGGCGCGGCTCAAACGGGGCAAATGGGTGTGTGGTTAAGTTGTTAAATCAAAAAATACGGACAGGATTAAATAGAATAGAAATAGGAATAACTGATGTTATGCAGCGCGCCCGTAGCGCAGGCTGCCAAGCCTGCTGACGAGGCGCTGCCTCGCCCGGTTCGAAAAAACGACCACCCGGCGACCACCCGGCGGCATATGGCAGGCAAAGCAGGCGGTGCGGTCAAGTAGTGTCCCTATTTATATTTGACTTATTTGACTGATTCACGCGTGCGCGGTCTGACGCAAGGTCAGGCCCTGCGCGCTGCGTAACATCAGTTACTCATTGATATTACGCAACACGCTGGGCCTGACCTTGCGACGCGCCGGGATTGGCACGACAGCGGCGGGCGGGACGCCCGCGTCGGAGACGGCATGAGGGCGGCACTTCGCGCCGTCCACGGGCAAGATGTCCGTGCTACGCGAGGCGAGGCTTCGCCTCGTCAGCAGGCTTGGCAGCCTGCGCTACGTATGTGCCGCGTAACGTCAGGGAATAAGATGTACAGGATAATACCTTCGGCATTCGTGCGCGGGGTTTGAATCCTGTGCATCCTGTTAATCCTGTCCCTGTCCTTGAAAATGTATGGGATATGGGGAAATCAGATCGTCACGCTTTCGCCGGGGGCGAGCGGGTGCACGAGGTGGTTGCGTTGTTTTGCGGCGGCGGCGAAGGCTTGCGCATCCTGCGCGATCGGGGGCCAGGTGTTGTAGTGCATGGGGATTGCGGCGGCGGGTTTGAGCATGTCGAGCGCGTCGAGAGCGTCGCCGGGACCCATCGTGAAATTGTCGCCGATGGGGAGCATGGCGAGGTCAAGGCCGCCGCGCGCGATGAGTTGCATGTCGAGGAAGAGCGCGGTGTCCCCGGCGTGGTAGACGCGTTTTCCACCGGCTTCGACAAGGAGTCCGCAGGGGCTGCCGAGATAGACGGGCTGGAGCGGATTTGCCGCGTCGCTGTCCTCGCTGGAGGAGTGGTGCGCGATGGTGAGTTTGACGCGTCCGAAGGGAAACGTGAACGCGCCGCCGGGATTCATGTTGTGCACGGGCGCGCCTTGGGCGGCGAAGTAATTGCAGATTTCGTGATTCGAGATGATCGTGGCGTTGTTGCGTCTGGCGATGTCGAGGGCGTCGCCTGTGTGATCGCAATGGCCGTGCGAGATGAGGATGTAGTCGCAGCGGATGTCAGCGGCCTGGGCGGCGGCGGTGGGATTGTCCGTCAGGAAGGGGTCGATTATCAGGCGGGCGGCGGCGGTTTCGACGAAGAAGCAGGAGTGTCCAAGATAGGTGATTTTCATGGCGGGTTGAGAAAAACATTTTTCGACATGGATTGCACGAGCGAAGGGTTGGGCAGGCAAGAGCGAACGGGCGAACGGAAACAGGCTGGCGGCTGGTGATGAGCGACGGGGGGAGCGGTTTGCCGCCGGAAATGCCGTGGTGCGCGCCGGTGCGCGCCGGTGACGCCCCACCCCATCAGAGCGTACTTGCGCCTGGCGCGCCGAATCTTACAACCGCCCCTATGAAACGCCGCCAGTTGCGCGGCTATGACCTGAAACAAATCAACGGTTACGAAAGCCTGATCGGCGTCGACGAGGCGGGACGCGGCGCGCTCGCCGGCCCGGTCGTGGCCGCCGCCGTGCTCGTGACCCGCGAGTTTCTGACGAGCCAATGGGCCATGCGCAGGGCGGGCCGCATCAACGATTCCAAGCAACTGAGCGCCTCCAGTCGCGAATCCATCTGGCACGACCTCGACCGGCTCGCGCACGACGGCCTCATCCACGCCAACCACGGCGCCGCCACGGTCGACGAAATCGAGCACCTCAACATCCTCGGCGCCACGAAACTCGCCATGCGCCGCGCGCTCGAGGGCATCTATCCGCCGGTCGCCTTTCACCGGAACAAACCGGGCGAACCCGAGTTGTTCACGACGGCGGAAACGCAGAGTCCGTTCTTCGGGAAAAAAATTTCGTGCCACATTCTCATCGACGGTCTGCCGTTGAAAAATTTTCCGTATCCGCACGTGGGCGTCGTCGGCGGCGATGCGCGGTCGCTGTGCATCGCGATGGCTTCGATCATCGCAAAAGTCACCCGCGACCGCCTGATGATTGCGCTCGATGCGGCGCATCCCGGTTACAGTTTCGCCAGCCACAAGGGCTACGGGACCGGGGAGCATCGCGAGGCGGTGCTCAAAAAAGGACGCTGCCCGCAGCACCGCGCGCTGTTTTTGCGCAAACTGCTCGAAGCGCGCGAAGACCCGGCGCAACTGTCGTTTTTCGAAAATGGCGGCTAAACAACACACATCCCTCGACCGCGTGCTTGGCAGGTTCGACAGCCTCGACCCCGCCAGCCGCGCCAATCTCGTGCAACGTCTCGCGCGCGAACGCCGCCTGCTTGAAAATATTTTCAACGTCATCAAGGAGGGCGTGCTTCTTGCCGATGCCGACGGACGCGTCGAATACGCAAACCAAACCGCGGAAAAACTGCTCGGCGTGCGCGGCGACGAGCTGGCTGACGTCGTGCTCTGGCGGCTCGTCCCCGGCCTCCGCCCGCCGGTCATCAATGTCGCCGGGGACGCCGGCAAGACGGCTGGCTCCGGGCGGACCTCCCATGCGATGATGCGTGAAATCGAACTGACATACCCGGAGCGGCGCGTGCTGCGGCTTTACATGGAGCCGTTTCGCTCGGAGGAAAAAGGCGGGCGCCAGCAATACGCCGTGATATTGACCGACATCACGAGCGACCGCGAAAGCACGGAGCAACGCATCGAGGATGAGCGCGCGGCGTCGATCCGCCTGCTCGCCGCCGGCGTGGCGCACGAGCTGGGCAACCCGCTCAACTCGCTCACCATCCACCTGCAACTCATCGGGCGCCGCCTGCAAAAACTCCGGGGCGCGTCAAAAAAGGACGCCGCCGCCCTCTCCGAATCAATCGACGTGTGCCGCGAGGAAGTGAAGCGGCTCGACGGCATCATCGAGAATTTTCTCGACGCGATCCGTCCGCGTCCGCCGGACCTCCGCGAGACAAATCCCGGCGAAGTGCTTTCGGACGTGCTGCATTTCCAGCAGCGCGAATTCGAGGACCGCGACATCAAGGTGGACATCGAGGGTGCCAGCGACCTGCCCGTGGTGATGGCGGACCGCAACCAGCTCAAACAGGTGTTTTTCAACATCAACAAAAACGCGATGGAGGCGATGCAGCCCGGCGGCGTGCTGCGCATCAAGGCACGCGCCGACGACGACAACGTGTATTTGTTTTTTGGCGACACCGGCTCGGGCATCAAGCAGGAGGATTTGGCCAGACTCTTCGAGCCGTATCACACGACGAAGCAAAACGGCCACGGCCTCGGATTGATGATTGTGCAACGCATCATGCACGGGCACGGCGGCCAGATAAGCGTCGAGAGCAAGGAGGGCGCGGGGACGGTGGTGACGTTGCAGTTCCCGCGAAAAGACCGGCGCGTGCGGATGCTGACATGACGTGCGCGAATGCTGACGTGGCGCGCGCGCAGGCTGACGTGACGCACGCGCAGGCTGATGTGACACGCGTGCGCAAGCTGGCGTGGCGCGCGCGCAAGCGCAAAATAGAGCAGCGATTTCCAGGTCGCCGGACCCATTTTTGGATACATCGGCGTGTGCTCCGCCCGCGGCTTTCGCCGCCTCCCTGACTTGTGTGGTTTACGTGGTTTATGTGGTTTATGTGGCTGGCTTCGCCGCAGCCACCTTTCGCAATCATGCCCCGCCCGTGCCACTCCCATGACGCGGAGCTTGCGCCCGCGCGCGGGAATCGTCCAAGTTGGCACGATGATCCTTCATCGCACTCCCCTTTACGATTTCCACACGGCGCACGGCGGTCGCATGGTCGATTTCGCCGGATGGGAAATGCCCGTCCAATACAAAAGCATCCTCGACGAGCACAAAGCCGTCCGCCGCGCGGCGGGCCTTTTCGACGTGAGCCACATGGGCGAAGTCGACGTGCGCGGCGCGGACGCATTCGCCTTCCTGCAACGCCTCGTGACAAACGACCTCTCGAAAATGACACCCGGACGCATCGTCTATTCGCCGATGTGTTATCCAAACGGCGGCGTCGTTGACGATCTGCTCATCCATAAACGCGGCGACACGGACTACTTTCTCTGCGTCAACGCGGGCAACATCACCAAGGATCTCGACTGGATTGGCGAACAGGCCGCCACGCTCCGCAAGCCCGATGGCGGACGCCACGACGTGACCATCACGGACCGCTCCGCCGAATGCGCCCTGCTCGCCATCCAAGGCCCGCGCGCCTTGGAAATCGTGCGATCGCTCACGCCCGGTTTTGATCCCGGCACGATCAAATATTACCACTTCGCCGGTAACATCGAAGTCGCCGGCGTGCGTTGCCTCGCGAGCCGCACCGGCTACACCGGCGAGGACGGTTTCGAACTCTACCACGCCGTCGCGGACGCCCGCAAACTTGCCGATGCGCTCCTCGCCGCGGGCGCGCCGCTCGGCCTGGAACTCGCGGGCCTCGGCGCGCGCGACAGCCTCCGCCTCGAAGCCGGCTTCCCGCTTTACGGACACGAAATCACCGCCGGCATTTCCCCGCTCACCGCCGGCCTCGACTGGACGGTGAAGTTGAAAAAAGCAGGTGGTTTTATCGGCGACGAAGCGCTTGCTGCCGAGATGGCCGCGCGCGTATCCGCCTGCGCGTCCGTCCGCGCGTCCGACGCCTCGCGGACGCAACCGCCAATGCGGAAAGTTGTGTTTTTCAAAACCGGCGACCGCCGCATCGTCCGCGCGGGCGCGGCGGTGCTGGACGAGTCCGGCGCGAAAGTGGGCGATGTCCTTTCCGGCACGCTCTCCCCCATGCTCAACGAAGCCATCGGCTCCGCGATTGTTGCCGCGAGCGTGGCCGCGCAGCCGCTCCACACCGACATACGCGGCACGAAGATGGCGCTGCAACTCGTCAAGCCGCCCTTTGTTCAATTAAAAAAATAGGGAGCAAAGGAGCGCGCAATGGGGGGCGCATCTCAAAAACTGGACAAGCAAGACGCTGTGGCACGGGCGTCTCGCGCGTGTTCCGGAAGTAGCGCGGGCGTCTCGCCCGCGTCGGGGCTGGCATGGGGGGCGGCGCTTCGCG
>JAISGL010000305.1 GCA_031263125.1 Opitutaceae bacterium
CCGCTCCGTCAGAGCACCGCCGTTACGCAAACTCACACTTTTGTCAGCTTGCCCTTTTCCATCAGCGTGAGCATCACGCCGCGGCGGAAGAGCGTCACCTGGCCCGTGCTCGATGAGACGGCGATTGCGATGCACTCGGTCGCAACGGAAATCGCCGCCGCCGCCGCGTGGCGCGCGCCGAGTCCACTGGGGAGCGCGTGGTCGTTGTCGGCGGCCTGGATCAGGCTGCCGGCGCTCACCACCACGCCGTCGCCGCGAATCACGAAGGCGCCGTCTATCGACGAAAATTCCTTGATGGTTTCGTCCATGAACGGATTGAGGATGTTGCGGTCTTCCTCCTTGTATCCATAAAACGGATTCAGCACGAGCGGCTTGGTGAGCTTGTCCACGCGCGCGGTGTCGCCGAGCGCGAAGAGACAGCCCACGGGCTTGCCTTCGCGGCCCTCGATGGCGAGTTCGCTCGCGACGGCGATCACGCGTTCGAGCACTTCGGGTTTCACGTCGTCGGGGAGGAGGTCGGTGTTGTGCGTGAAGAGTGTCTGGAATTCGCGTCCCACGTCCACGACGACGATCGTGTCGAACTGGTTGCTGCCGGCGAGGCCGGCGAGACAGCAGATGCGGTCCTTGAAAGAGATGATGCCACGCGTCAGGCCGACGACGATGGCGCTGCGCAGTTGCACGAGGCGCTGGCCCGAAAACGCGCGCACCTGGATGATCTCGGCAAACTTGTTTTGCGTTTGCCCGGGGTCGATCAGGTTGCGCGTGACAAGGAGCGATTTTGTTTTCACGAACCAGTGCCCAAGCTCCATGCTGCTGTTGAAGGTGTCGCCAAAAACCAGGATCGAACTGCACGCGGCGCCCTTGGCCACGCGCTCGGCCTCCGCGATCATCATGCGGTTCATGCTGCTGCGCTGCGGCACCGTCGCGGGGCGCTCGGTCACGCCGCCGAAGGCCGCGTAGAGGCGTTCGTAGACGTCGTCGAGTTTCGGGGCGGCGAGCAGTGTCCTGACGAAATCCTCGTCGTCGATCAGGCGCGCGATGGCGGCGAGCACTTGCAGGTAGTCCTGCGCGCGCTCATCGGCCAGGAGCATGAAGATGAGGTGGATCGACTCGTCGGCCCTGTTGCCATCGTGGCGGATGCCGGCGACACTGCGCCCCACGGCGAGGATGTAGCGGCGTTCGCCGCCGAGTTTCACGCGCACGTGCGGGAGCGCGACGCCGTGGCCGAGGTAGGTGGTCATCGTGCTTTCGCGCTGGAGCAGGCCCTTGAGGAGCACCTCCTGCTTCAGGTTTGGAAACCGGCTGACCGAAACTTCGAGCAGTTCCTCGAGCGCGCTGGTGATGTCGGGGCTGCCGAGTTCAACGATCCGGCTTCGGGCGATGATTTTTTCGAGACGCATGGGGTGGTGTTGGACAGAAGCGCAATTGCGTGGTGTGTTCCGGTTATCGCGCGCGTTTGAGAGTGATGTCCACGCCGTCGGCGGAAAGCACCAAGGTGTCGCCGTTGCCGCCGAGCTTGAATTTGCTTGTCTTGCGTGAGCCGGAAAAGTTCATGGTGACTTCGTCCCCGTTTACCTGATAGGCGCCGTCCACCGGGGCCGTGGTAACGACGTGCAGCGTGTTGTCCGGACGGAACTCGTAACTCACATCCATGCCGCCCCAGGCCCCCCGCCACTTGCCGACGATGCCGTCGGCGGAGGTGCGCGAGGCCGGATCGGCGGGGGAAACTTCCCATGTCGCGCCGGATTCCGCACTGGATTCGGGCGTCGTGTTTGGTTCGGATTTTTTTCCACACGCCGCCGCGGTCATCAAAAGGACAAGGGCCGTGATGCTTGGGACGATTTTCATCATATTCCGGTGTTCAGATTTTCGGATCACTTGCAGTATGCGCATGCACGCGCGCGGCGATGACATGGGCGGGTTCACTTTTCCCATTCGAGGGCGCCCTTTTTCACTTCGTAGAAAAGCCCGAGCACGATCACGCCGATGAAGACCAGAATCGGCACGACGATTTCGATATTGCTGGCCAGAAACTCGCGATAGACGAACGCCCACGGCACGAGAAAAACGATTTCGATATCGAACAGGATGAACAGCATCACCGTCACATAAAACTTCACCGAGAAGCGCGTGTGTACGGAGCCGGACGGTTTGACGCCGCACTCGTAAGGCGTGTCCTTGATCGCATTTTTCCGCGCGCGCTGCCCGAGCAATTGCGAGGCGAAAACAACCACCGTCGCGACGCCGGCCGCGAGGAAGATTTGGATGAGAATTGGGAGATATGCCGCCGATGACATGGGAAAAATGCGAAAGTGTGAAGAAGTGCGAGACGTGGGAATGTGGGGGAAATGAGAGGAAGTGAGAAAAGGGAGGAAGTGAGAAGAAGGAAAAAGGAAAGAGGAAATGGGAAATGGGAAAAAGGAAATGGGAAATGGGAAGACGCGGGAAGAGACCCGTTAAATGGCCCGATAAGCGCCATTGAGACAAGGGATTTTTTGCACAGTTGCATTTGCGCGCGGCCCGCATGGGCGTTTTTCAAGGTGTTTTGAAAAACTGGGCGGGCGAATCTCAACAACCAATCTCGCCGCAAATGAGACTCTATCTCCATTAACCCCAATTATTTCTTCTAAAAAATTACAGAATTTCTAATAACGAAGTCTGGACAAATCTCATTTGAATCATCCCCCTTTACTTAACCGGCGCCCAGCCGTACCAAGTCACTTTCCGCCATTCCGCTATTTCGCCATTCTGCCATTCCGTCATTTCGCTATTCCGTCATTTCGCCATTCCGCCAATCCATTCCGCCTTCCGCCATCGCCCGCCCGCCGTCGCCGTCCGGTGCACGGAAATATTTTTCTCAAAATCAGCCATCACCTACATTAACGATGATTCCCATCGCCAACCTCGCAAAATCCTCCATAGGTCGAAAATTCCTGATGGCCCTCACGGGCCTCGTGCTCACCGGTTTCATCACCGGACACATGGTGGGCAACCTGCAGATTTTTCTGCCGCCCGATCATATCAACGGCTACGCCCACTTCCTCCAGGGACTCGGTGGCGCCCTCTGGGCCATCCGCGCCTTCCTGCTTCTCTGCGTGCTGATCCACGCCTGGGCGGCCATCACCCTGTGGCTTGAAAGCCGCGCCGCCCGCGGCCCCGAGAAATACGACAAACCCAAGTGGCTCGCTGCCTCCACGCCCTCGCGCTACATGCGCCTCACCGGCCTGGTGATGCTCGCATTCATCATCTACCACATCCTGCATTTCACCGTTGGCATCGCGCAGCCAGAGACTTTCAAGGGCGCCCTCCCTCACTGGATAATGACGCACGACGTCCGCGAACTCGGCATCCCGCTCGCCGCCGCCGGCGAATCCGTGCACGACGTTTACAGCATGGTCTTCATCGGCTTCATGAACCCGCTCGTCGCCGGCTTCTACATCATCGCCGTCGCCCTCCTCGCCATGCATCTCTGGCACGGCGCCGACTCGCTCTTCCAGACCATCGGCTGGCGCAACGCCAGATGGTCCCGCGCCCTGCGCGCCCTCGCCGGCCTCTTCGCCCTCGTCTATCTCATCGGCAACCTCGTGATGCCCGGCCTGATTGTCACTGGCATCGCAAAACCCGCGCCCGGCACGACCGCCGCCGCCTGCGCCGCCGCCACCTGCGCCGCCTGCCAGGACAAAGACAAATAACGCGCCACACACCCGCCCACCAAACCCGCACATCCGCACCACCTTAAACTTAAACTCTAAACTCAAACTCTTTTATCATGGCCAAACTCGAATCCAAGATTCCCTCCGGCCCGCTCGCCGACAAGTGGAGCACCTACAAATCCGGCGCGCTCAAGCTCGTCAACCCCGCCAACAAGCGCAAATACGAAGTCATCGTCGTCGGCGCCGGCCTCGCCGGCTCCTCCGCCGCGGCCACCCTCGCCGAACTCGGTTACAAAGTGAAATGCTTCGTGTTCCACGACACCCCCCGACGCGCCCACTCCATCGCCGCGCAAGGCGGCATCAACGCCGCGAAAAATTACCAGAACGACGGCGACAGCGTCCACCGCCTCTTCTACGACACCATCAAAGGCGGCGACTACCGCTCCCGCGAAGCCAACGTCCACCGCCTCGCCGAAGTCTCCGTCAACATCATCGACCAATGCGTCGGCCAGGGCGTCCCCTTCGCCCGCGAATACGGCGGCCTCCTCGCGAACCGCTCCTTCGGCGGCGCGCAAGTCTCCCGCACCTTCTACGCCCGCGGCCAGACCGGCCAGCAACTCCTCCTCGGCGCCTACTCCGCGCTCATGAAGGAAGCCGGCAAAAACGCCGTCACCATCCACCCCTTCGAGGAAATGTGCGACCTCGTCGTCGTTGACGGCCAGGCCAAAGGCATCATCACCCGCAACATCGTCTCCGGCGAAATCCGCCGCTGGTCCGCCGACGCCGTCGTCCTCGCTACCGGCGGCTACGGCAACGTCTTCAACCTCTCCACCTACGCCCGCGGCTCCAACGCCACCGCCATCTGGCGCGCCTACAAACGCGGCGCCTGCTTCGCCAACCCCTGCTTCACCCAAATCCACCCCACTTGCATCCCCGTCTCCGGCGATTACCAGTCGAAACTCACGCTCATGTCCGAATCGCTCCGCAACGACGGACGCATCTGGGTCCCGAAAAACGCCGCCGACTGCGACAAACCCGCCGCCGAAATCCCCGAAGACGCCCGCGACTACTACCTCGAACGCATCTACCCCTCCTTCGGCAACCTCGCCCCCCGCGACGTCTCCAGCCGCGCCGCCATGCGCATGTGCGACGAAGGCCGCGGCGTCGGCCCCGGCAAACGCGGCGTCTACCTCGACTTCGCCGAAGCCATCGGCCGCCTCGGCGAAAACACCGTCCGCGAACGCTACGGCAACCTCTTCGACATCTACCACGAAATCACAAACGAAAACGCCTACAAACAACCCATGCGCATCTACCCCGCGGTACACTACACCATGGGCGGCCTCTGGGTTGACTACAACCTCATGTCGAACCTCCCCGGCCTCTTCATACTCGGCGAAGCCAACTTCTCCGACCACGGCGCGAACCGCCTCGGCGCCTCCGCCCTCATGCAAGGCCTCGCCGACGGCTATTTTGTCATCCCCTACACCATCGGCAACTACCTCGCCACGCAGAAACCCGGCTCCCGCCCGAAAACCGACCTCGCCGAATTTGCCCAAGCCGAGGAAAACGTCCGCGGCATCATCACCCGCCTCCTCGGCATCAACGGCAAGGAAACCGTCGCCGCCTACCACAAACGCCTCGGCCACATCATGTGGGAAAACTGCGGCATGGCCCGCACAAAAGCCACCCTCGAACGCGCGCTCAAACTCATCCCCGAACTCCGCGCCGAATACTGGCAAAACGTCAAAGTCCCCGGCGCCGCCGCGACCCTCAACCAATCGCTTGAAAACGCCAGCCGCGTCGCCGACTACATGGAACTCGCCGAACTGCTCTGCCGCGACGCCCTCACCCGCGAGGAAAGCTGCGGCGGCCACTTCCGCGAAGAGTACCAATATCCGGACGGCGAATGCAAACGCGACGACGAAAACTTCGGCCACGTCGCCGCCTGGGAATACCAAGGCGACGCCAAGCCCCCCCTCCGCAACGTCGAACCGCTCAACTACGAATTCACCAAAATGAGCGTGAGGTCATACAAGTAAGAAACAACCAGGCGAACATATCACAATTTGTGATATGTCCGCCTGCTCAAAAAATCGAAAACACGCAACCCATTGATTATCAAA
>JAISGL010000373.1 GCA_031263125.1 Opitutaceae bacterium
CTCGGAGAGAAAGGCAAAACCGCCTCGTCGTTCATCGTCATGGCGATCCTGGGTGGCGCGATCATGCCGAAACTCATGGGCTGGTTCAGCGACCACTACGGCCGCGTCGAAGGCTACTATGGACGCGAAATCGCCGCCGCCGGCGAACACGTCAACACCAACCTCATGACCCCCGGTTTCATAGTCCCGTTCTTCTGTTTCGCGCTCCTCGCCGCCTACGGCTTCGCTTGGAAAAAACTGATCAACGCAAACAACGCGCCAGGCAAATAATGCGGGCGTCCCGCCCGCCCGGATCGAGTAGCATGGGCGTCCCGCCCATGTGTTTGAAGTAACACGGGCATCCCGCCCGCAGCAGCGCAGGCATCTTGCCCGCGTCAGAGTAGCACGGGCATCCCGCCCGTGTATCCGCGCCTATTTCACTGATGTCACGCAACCGGCGGATTTCGTAAGCGGATTTCGCAGGCCCTGACCTTGTGTCAGGCTGCATCCGCGTAGGAAACCGCACAGGTAATTCGCAGCCTGACGCAAGGTCAGGCCACGCGCCCACGCGCCGCGTAATATCAGATATTCACTTTCATTGGTATCATATGCCCTTCAAGCAGAATTGTATAACTTATTGATATATAAAATATTATAAACTCATTTTTTGGTTCATCAAATCCAAGTGTCAACTTTAATGCACCTCCTGTACTAAACCTGTCCCTGCTTATCCCTGCTTATCCTTAAACCTGTCCCTATTTATCCTGTTTATTTGACTTCAATCTTGTTTACCTGCACGCCAGTTGCTTTTCCGGTTTTTCCCGGAGACCGCCTCGGATCGATCTCTTTCCCAAAAGGGAAACGCCAGTATCTTAGCCTGCAATGCGTTTTCAAAATACAATCTGATGTTACGCGGACGCGCAGACGACAGGATTTTGTAGCATGGCCTTGTGTCAGACCACGCACGCGTGAATCAGTCAAATAACTGATGTTACGCGACCGGCAGGGTTTCGTAGGGCCTGACCTTGTGTCAGGCCGCGAATTACCAATGTGGCCTCCCACGCGGGCGCGGCCTGACACAAGGTCAGGCCCTACGCGCCGCGTAACATCAGTTATTAATCACACATGCACCAGCACTTCGCTGGCCTCGAAGCGCACTTTCGGGATCGACGCATATTTGTCATCAGCCGCGCGATAACCCGCGGCGCACGTGACCACGACCATGTATTTTTCCGGATCAAGCCCGAGAATCTCCACGTATTTGTCGCGGTCGATGCCGCCGAGCGCGCAGGTGTCCACTCCGAGCAGCGCGGCCGATGTCATGAACTGGCCGAGCGCGATGAAGAGCTGCTGCGCCATGCCGATGTGCAACAGGCCGGCCTTCGTGAGTTGCCCGACGCTCTCGCCCGCCGCCCGCCGGAAAGGTTCCAGTGTTTCCTTCGCCACACCGCGCACTTGCGCCATGCGGTCGACGTATTTGTCCAGATACTCGTCTCCGATGTCCTTGCGCACGGCAAACACGACAAAATGCGAGGCGTCGACCGGCTGCGTCTGCCCGTGCGACGCCCCGGACAACCGCGCGCGCACCGCGGGGTCGTCCACCACGAAAAACATCCACGGCTGAATGCCAAACGCCGACGGCGACAGCACGAGCGCTTTTTCAAGCGCGTCCCATGTTTCGGCGGGAATCTTTTTGGACGCATCGAATTTTTTCGTCGCGTATCTCCAGTTGAGGGCGTCCAAAAGCCGGGCGGTTGTGATCGGGTTTGCTGCTGTATTCATATGGAAAGGGGAGCCAAAAATATTTTTGCCCTTTTTGGAGTCAAGCCCCGCGACGCCGTTGCCCGATGGCTGGGGTGCAATTGCGGAAGGTAGCAATCAAGTGACCGACCCGGAGCGGAAGCAAAGGGAGAGCACCGAAGGGCGCAAAAACGGCAAAGCCGTTTCCCAATATAGACAGGGTTGCGACGCAGTCGCCACCCTGGGAAGAGGGGAGAAGATTATCACAACCTCGAAGAGGTTGCCTAGGATTGAACCGTCGAACCGCGAGTGATTTATGGCAATGTTATAGGCAACCCCGTTGGGGTTGTGTGATTATTATCGGATTACCCAAGGCAGGCGACGTTGTCGCCAGCCTTGGGCTGCAATAGGCAACGGCTTCGCCGTAGCTACCTTCTGCAATTACACCGCGCCTTTCCAGACCGGGTGCTACTGCGTTGCGTCAATCGAATAACTGCGAAATCGCGGCTTTGCACATGGCTTTGAGTTCCGGGAGTTGAATGCCACGCAATGCAGCGAATGCTTCGTATATAACCGCGATGTTGGCAGGGTGATTTAGCTTTTCGTCGGGGGCGGCGAAGGTGCGGGAGCGATGTGCCGGCGGCGGGGGCGTGGCGGGGGCGTCGGTTTCGAGGAGGAGGCGGTCCAGGGGGATTTGGCGAAAGACTTCGCGGCGACGGGCGTGGCGGGGACAGAGGAAGGAGCCGTTGAAAGAGAAATACGCGCCGAGGCGGAGGAATTGCGGGAGCATTTCCGCCGGGCCGCCGTAGGCGTGGAGGAGGAAGCCGCGCTTGGGGAGGGGCGTGGTTTCGAGGACGTTCAGGAGCGGGCCGAAGGCGTCGAGGCAGTGGATGCTGGCGGCGAGATTGCGTTCGGCGGCGAGGGTGAGTTGCGCGCGGAAGACTTCGATTTGTGTGGGGAGCGGGGCGCGGCGGAGTCCGGTGAGGCGCGGGTCGTCGGGGCGGGCGCTGTCGAGTATCCAGCGGTCGAGGCCGATTTCTCCGATGGACGCGCCGGGGTTGGCGTCGAGCGTGGCGCGGAGCGTGTCGAGCCAGGCGGGGGTGCGGTTGCCGGCGTCCCAGGGGTGGAGGCCGTAGCTGGGGTGGACAAAGGGGTGGCGGCGGGCGAGCGCGGTGACGTCGGGCCAGTCGGTTTCGCAGGTGCCGTTGACCACGGCGCGGCCCAGGCCGATTTCGGCGCAGGCAGCCGCTATCTCGTCGAGGTGCGGGGCGAGCGCGGGGTCTTGGAGGTGATTGTGGGCATCGAAAAACAATTTTGAAAAATGATTTTGGATTTTGGAGTGCGGATTTTGGATTTGTCAAAGGCAGGCGGCGGCGAGGGTGGCGGCGAGGGCGCGGATGCGGGCTTGGACGGCGGCGAGTCCGTTGCGGCGGGTGGGACTCAGGTTTTGGATGATTTGGAGTTTTTCAAGGAGTTCGGATTGAAAGGTGGCGGCGTCGGCGGGGGCGGTGTTGTCGTAGAGTTCGCAGAGGAGCGCGACGAGGCCTTTCACGAGAGGCGATTCGGCGTCGGCGCGGAGGCGGAGGCGGTGCGTGGCGGGGTCGGGCGCGCCGGTGAGCCAGACGGTGGAGACGCAGCCGGGGACGCGGTTGGCGTCGGTGCGGTCGGCGGGTGCGGTCGTGGCGAGGTGGCTTTTGCGGGCGACGATGATGGCGAGGCGTTCCTGCGGGTCGGGGATTGCAAGGAGGTCGTCGAGGAGGCGTTGTTGTTTTTCGCGGAGGTCCAAGGTGTTTTGGCGGTGGTGTTTTGACGGTGATGTTTAGTCGCGGATTATCTTGGGGTAATTCGCGGTCTGACACAAGGTCAGGCCGCAAAATCCGCCGGTCGTGTAATGTCAGTCAGTCATATAAAAACATCAGTCAATCATATGGATAAAATATGAAAAGTTCCGAACGGTTGCTGGGCATGCCCAGCAACCGTTCGGAATGATATGATTTTGTTTTCCAAAAATCAATCCCCTTCTTTGTTTTGCGCTTTGTTTTGCGCTCTGATGTTACGCAGCATGTACGCACGAGGCCCTCGTGCGCTGCATAACACAGTTAATCATGTTTCCCCTCAGCCCGCCGCATCCACGGTAAAACTTGCCCGCCGCTGCGTGCCCGATACTCATTTCTCCGCACACAACACACGCCGACACACACACGACACACGCTGATACGCCGACACACACAACACACGCCGATGGCCCGTCCGCAAAAACATCGCACACTCCCGCCAAGCAGCGCGCCCGCAGGGTTCGCGGACCGCATCGACGCGTTCATCGCCTGCCTCAACCTTGAGCGCGGGCTTTCCCACAACACCCAGTCCGCCTACCAAGGCGACCTCGACGCCTGCGCCGCGTTTCTCTCAAAAAAACGCCGGCTCAAAACGTGGAGCGACGTCACCGCTGCCGACGCCACCGCGTGGCTGCACTCGCTGCGCGACGACGGCATGAGCGCCGCCAGCAGCGCGCGCAAACTCACCGCGCTGCGCGTCTTCGCGCGGCAACTCGTGCGCGACCGGTTGCGCACGGACGACTTCACCGAACTCATCTCGTCGCCCAAACTCCCGCGCCGCATTCCCGGCGCACTGAGCGAAACCGAAATGAAAAAAATCCTCGCCGCCCCGACCGGCGGCGACGCGATGGCCGTGCGCGACCGCGCCATCCTCGAACTCTTTTATTCCAGCGGCCTGCGCGTCAGCGAACTCTCCTCGCTCACCATCCCGCAACTCAATCCCGGCGGCGGTTTCCTGCGCGTTTTTGGCAAAGGCGCCAAGGAGCGCGTCGTCCCCGTCGGTGACAAGGCCCTGCAAGCACTGCGCATTTATCTCGATGCGGCGCGCCCGGCTTTTGTGCGCGCGGGAAAAACCGGCGCGGAAATTTTTCTCAGCGAACGCGGCACGGCCATCTCGCGCAAAACGCTTTGGGTGATTGTCAGAAAATACGCCCGGCGCGCCGGCCTCGAAAAGAAAGTGAAACCGCACCTCCTGCGCCACTCCTTCGCCACGCACCTGCTTGGCGGCGGCGCTGATTTGCGCGCGATCCAGGAGATGCTCGGCCACGCGAACCTCGCCACCACGCAAGTCTACACCGCGGTCGAGTCCGGGCGGCTGCTCGACCAGCACACACGGTTTCACCCCAGAAACAAGGGCTGATAAATGTGGCACGCAGGGCCTGACCTTGTGTCAGGCTGCGCACGCGTGGGGGGGGCGCACAGGTAATTCGCGGCCTGACACAAGGTCAATTTTCAATGTTTTCTATCTTATTTTAAGTAAAGCAATTATGTAATTTTGAAAACAGTAGCTACAAAATAAGCTACAAATTGCAGAAGCCTCAACCTAAAGATAAACAGGGACAGATTATGTACAAAAATAATTGACACTCGGATTTGATGGAAAAAGAAAATTATAATATCACATATACCAATAGCTTGTGTGATGTTGTTTGGTGCTTGGGGATGCCGTTTGAGGATACCACGAGGGAGGAGGGGAGGAGAGGAGGGGAGAGGAGGGGGAGGGGGGATGGAATGGAGTGGAGCGTGGAGTGAGGGGAAATTACCTTTGTCCTGAAACGCGCGACTGGGTGCATAAATCCGTGCGACCGTCACTTCACGCTTCACGGAGGATGTCCGTGCTACTCAATCCGGCGGCTTCGCCGTCCACGGGCAGGTTGTCCGGGCTACTCATAAAACGCGAACCGTTGCGGGTTCGCGTTTGAGGGTTTTTGCCAGGGAACACCGGGCTGGGCCGGGGCTTGGCGTTGCCGGGATTACTTCACCGCGGCGGCGGCTGTGATGAGTTCGAGGAAGCTGCGCGATTCCAAGGACGCGCCGCCGATGAGGCCGCCGTCGATGTCTTTTTGCGCGAGGAGTTCGGGCGCGTTGCCGGGCTTCATCGAGCCACCGTAGAGGATGCGGACTTTTTGCGCGATGGCGTCGCCAAACAATTTGGCGAGGAGTTCGCGGATGAAGGCGTGCACTTCCTGCGCCTGCGCCGTCGTGGCGACTTTGCCGGTGCCTATCGCCCAGACGGGTTCGTAGGCGATGACGATGTTTGTCATCTGGTCCTTGGTCACGCCTTCGAGGCCGCCTTCGACCTGGGTTTGCACGACTTTGAGGGTCGAGCCGCTTTCGCGTTCGGCAAGGGTTTCGCCGACGCAGAGGATCGGGCGGAGCTGGTTCTTGAGCGCGGCGAGCGTCTTCTTGTTAATGAAGGCGTCGGTTTCGCCAAAATAGCTGCGGCGTTCGCTGTGGCCGAGGATGACGTGCGTGGCGAAGAGTCCGCGGAGCATCGGGGCGGAGATTTCGCCCGTGTAGGCGCCACCGGCTTCGGGGTGCATGTTTTGCGCGCCGAGTTTGATGCTGGAGCCGTCGATGACTTTGCCAACGGTTTCGAGCGCGGTGAAGGGCGGGCATACGACGATGTCCACGTCGGTGTTGCGGCCTGCGGCGGCCACGATTTCTTGCGCGAGCGGGCCGGCTTCCGCGGCGGTTTTGTTCATTTTCCAATTTCCGGCGATGAGTTTTTTGCGAATCATGATGTGTAGTGGTGGTGGGTTTGAAATGGCGGGTTTGAAGTGAAGTGAAATGAAATGGCGGGTTTGAAAATTGCGGTGGCGTCGTTGGCGGCGCTCTTTTTTTCGTGCGTGGGTTCAAGGGGGCGTCGCAAGCGGTGTCAGGCGACGCCCGTGCGGGTTAGCTTTCCAAAAACGCGACGCCGGGGAGGATTTTGCCTTCGAGGAATTCGAGGCTGGCGCCGCCGCCGGTGGAGCAGTGTGTGACTTTGCCGGCCACTTTGAATTTTTTCGCGGCGGTGGCGGTGTCGCCGCCGCCGATGACGGTGATGGCGCCGGTTGCGGTCGCGGCGGCAACGGCGTCGGCCTGGGCTTTGGTGCCGGTGGCGAATTTCTCGAACTCGAACACGCCGGCGGGGCCGTTCCAGATGATGGTTTTGCTGGCCTTGATGGTTTCGGCGAAGAGCGCGTTTGATTTCGGGCCGACGTCGAGGCCCATCCAGCCGGCGGGGATGCCGGTGGCGTCGTCGGCGGTTTGCACGGCGGCGTCGGGGGCGAATTTGTCCGCGATGAGATAGTCAACCGGGAGGACGAGGCTCACGCCTTTGGCTTTGGCTTTCCCGACGATTTCGGGAACGAGTTTCGCGCCTTCGGCGTCGAAGAGGCTGTTTCCGATTTCCATGTTTTGCATCACCTTCTTGAAGGTGAAGGCCATGCCGCCGCCGATGATGATGGCGTTGGCTTTGTCGAGGAGGTTGTTGATGAGGGGAATTTTGTCCGCGATTTTGGCGCCGCCGAGGATGGCGAGGAGGGGGCGTTGCGGGTTGTCGAGGACTTTGGCGAAGGCGTTGAGTTCCGCTTCCATGAGGAAGCCGGCGGCTTTGCCGGGGAGATTGACGCCGACCATCGAGGAGTGGGCGCGGTGCGCGGTGCCGAAGGCGTCGTTGACGTAGATGTCGCCGAGTTTGCCGAGGCTGGCGCGGAAGGCTTCGACTTTGGCGGGTTCGGCTTTGATGGTGGTGACTTCCCCGGTTTCCTTGCTGGTGATTTTGACTTTGCCTTCTTCCTCGACGTGGAAGCGGAGGTTTTCGAGGAGGAGGACTTCGCCGGGCTTGAGGGCGGCGGCTTGTTGTTCGACGACAGGGCCAACGCAGTCCCCGGCGAAGGCGACGGGTTTGCCCAGGAGTTTTTCGAGTTCGGTGGCGACGGGTTTGAGGGAGAATTTGGCGACGACTTTGCCATCGGGGCGTCCGAGGTGGCTCATGAGGACGACGGAGGCGCCTTTTTCGAGGGCGTATTTGATCGTGGGGAGGGCGGCGACGATGCGTTGGTTGTTGGTGATTGCGCCGGTGGCTTTGTCTTGCGGGACATTGAAGTCGACGCGGATGAGCACGCGTTTCCCGGCGAGGTTGAGATCACGGATGGTTTTGAACTTTGGCATGGTTTTGTGAAAAAGGGTTCAGGAAGCACGGGAATGGCGATGGAGGCAAGAATTGGTTTGGCCCCAATGCTACTTAATGAGTGGAAAAGCCGCGAGTGAACACGAATTGGACACGAATAATTCAATCTGTTCAAAATAAGGATATTCAGCAATTTTCATTGGCGTTCATTCGTGTTCATTCGCGGTTAAAAAAACCACTATTTAAGCGGTATTGGACTTAAATCGACTTACATCGCCCCCTTTCCTTCGCGCCTGCACAGTGCGCCGGGGGCAGTGGCCGCCTTTGTGTCTTTTGGAAAAAACAGGGGCGGTTCGACTGGCTCGACTGGTTCGACTGGCTCAACTGATTCATAATTTGCCTTTGTGACGCGGGCCGGCTTTGTTGGGCGCATCCTTGAGTATGCCCATGCAAAAGAAATCCCTGTTCGCGTTTTTGCCGTTCATTTTTTTCTCAACGGCGGCGGTTGCCGCGGTGAGGGTGACCGGGCCGCGTCGTTCCGAACTGGAGGAAAACAAACGCCTCGCTGACGAGGCTTGGAGCCGTGTGTTATCATGCCGCGTCGGCCATGCGCGTTTCCGCATGTCCCGCCGGGGAAACATTTGCCCGCGAACGCAGCCGCATCGCCGCATCGGATGCAAACACAACCAACACACCGATTGTGGCGCCGGCGAGGTGCGCCAGCGGCACCGGGGCAAACGCATCCGTCGCACCGACAAAAAACGGGTTGCCCGTGATGAGTTCGTAGCCGCATTTTGCCAGCGCGCCTCCGCACGCGAGCATGCCGAGCGCAAGCGTCGGCCAATGCCGTGGCCGCCAGCCGTCGCGCAATAAATGCCCGGCGACAACGCCGTACGCCGCGCAGTCGATCCCCGACAATCCGCGATACACCTCGAAATGCGGCTGGATAATCCAGACCGCCAGCGTGATGAGCGGCGCCGAAACGAGAATCGTAACAAGCCAGTCGCGCCGCGAATTCCACTCGGCCATCGAGCCGAGAAGCAGCAGCGCAAACGCATCCCAGCGCAAATGCGCCGCGTCGAAATGCGTGAGGTGCGCCGTGAACAACCGCCAGATTTCCCCGCGTGCGAAAGCGTCGCGTGTGAATTCGAGCACGCCCGTGCCGCCGGGCAATGCGGCGGCGAAAATCGCGAGCGCGGCGAATATGAGAGTGATGAACGGGATTCGTTTCATCACGGAAATCGCAATTGGAATGTTCGAATCACGCCGCGGCAAATCACACGGCAGCGCCTGGGAGCGCGGACATCTTGTCCGCGAAATGACGCTCATTCCCTTTTGCACGTTCATCGCGGGCAGGATGCCCGCGCTCCCAGGGGAAATGCCTTCGCAGTGTCTCAAGCCAGTCGCGGTTTTCAGATTCATGCAGAGGGTCCTTTTCAGCAGTTTAAAATACAACTGATTCATGGGGTTTTATACTCCATGTATATGTGAGCGCATAACCTGTCGCATCATACCAGACATCAATATAATTGGTATTGCGTGTCATGCGTGTCACCAAGGCCAACGATATTAGCAGAGGCTCCGCTCGTGCGCAAACGGACTCGCGAATATCCAAGTATCAAAACCGCCATCGCAAAAGCCGCCATCACCGCCACCTCGCCCGCCCCGAGCGCGCCTGCCGCGAGATTGTAGCCGGGCTTCGCCACGACATTGATGTCCTCCGGCGATTCCTTGATGCGCACTTTGAAGGTGGCGAGTTCGGTTTGCAGGTTTTTGCCGAGATCAGTTGCGGCGTCGGAATAGCTTTTTGCCGAGTCATTGAGCAACTGGTCGCCCATGCCCGCGAACGTGGACTTGTGGTTGACAACACTCGTGCCCGCCGCCCGGAAAAGGAGTTTGCGGCTGGCGATATCGTAGACAACCGCCTCCATGAGCGTGGCGGTGCTGTTTTTCTGCGCGGGCACCGTGTAGGCGCCGACGATTGTCCAGTAGCTCAGCGTCATCCAAGTGTCGGTCGTGACCTGTTGCTGGTCGTAGGCAAGGAGCACGATCACGTCGACGCCGAGTAGCGAGCGGAGCTGGTCGAGATTTTCAAAACTGCCGCCGGGGCACAGGTAGTGCGTCGGGATCGCCTCGATGGATTGCACGTAGGGCAGCTTCTTGAACTGGTCGCTCACGCCGCGCATGAGTTCGTTTTTCGCCGTCTCGGAAAGTTGCGGATTGTGAATCACGCCGCCGATCCCGCCGGTGTTTCCCGGCGGCGCGCCGGGCGGCACGAAGACGACGCCGACGCGCATCGGCAGGCTGAGCGTGGGAACCGACGGTTCGACAAAGGGTTTTTTCGACGGGTAGAGAAAATCGACGGCGCTGGTCGAGCGTTGCGAGTTGTTGGAAACCCACGAGACGCAGCCCGTGAGCGACAGGAGGCACGCCAGCGTGGCGGCCAGGCAAATGCGTGGTTTCATGGCGGTGATTGGAAAAAAACGCGCGACGGATTTTGTGCGTGAATGCGGAATGCGGAATGCGTGAAAATACCGGCGCCGCGCTGCTATCTGAGATTGAACAGCGCGTGCATATCGATCGTGCCCGCGCAGCATTGCTCCGCCGTGGGCGGGGTGTGGGCGGGACACAGGGGATATTTGCCGGCAAGCGCGGCGACGACAGCGAGCATTGAGGCGCACGCGGCGATGAAAGTCATCCAGCGTAATGCGCGAAGTGTGGTGCGTTTCAGTGTGGTTTTCATAACGGGGCCTTGTTTAGCCAAACGCGTGCCAGCGGCCCGGCATAAATCCTAACCAATTAACACACACATTGATAAGAAATATTCAGGCAATGATGCGCGCCACTGGATATGCATTTTATGTCATGACGGATGACATTTTATGACGGACTTTAATCATTGATTCATCCTTGATTCGCATGCGCCAAAGACGTGTTTGATTGCCCCCTCGCATCCTCATCTCATTCATCTCATTCATCTCATCACGCAAACGTCCTGCCCCGCAAACGCCCTGCCCCGCAAACGCCCTGCCCCGCAGACGCCCTACCCCGGCAAAATCTCCGTCTCAGCCCGCAGCCACGACTCAAGCCCCGCGCGCAACCGCGCCACCTCCTCCACGCTCACCGACTGTTCCGCCAGCGGCTTGTTGAGCAAATCCGCCACGGCCTCGCGGTCCGGCGCCACCAGCGAACGAAACCATTGCTGTTTCACCGGATACCCCTCGTCGCGCGCCAGACAATACAGACATTTCACATAAGCCACATCCGGCCTCGGCGCGTTCGCGAACGCCTCGAACGCCCGCCGCAACAACGCGTACACCTTCGCGCGCGATTCCTCCGCCACCGCGTTCTGCGCCACCAGCGCCGCGAACCCGGACGCGCACCTCAGCGCCTCGTAGTCGCGCCCGATTCCCTCCGCGCTCCGCAGCACCCGCGCATCGCGCACGAACCACGTGCGCCCCTGGTTCGCACTTTCCAGCACCAGCTCCGCCTCGCTGAACAAATCGGGCACCACGCTGTTTGCTGCCGCCGGACGTTTCGATTTTGAAACGCGCTGCAAAATCAACAACCCGCCCTGCGACTCGGAAAACACCGAGACCGCCTGAAACGCATCACTCGTCGAAGGCCGCCTCAGCAGCACAAACGCATCCGTCGTGAGCGTGAGCCTCGCCATCGCATCACCTCACTCCGCCTTTTTCCCCTCCAGCGCGGGCGCCCCGGCGGGAGGCGGCCACGGAGGCGACACCGCGCCCGCCGACACGATCAGTTTCATGCCCTCGCCCACGCTCATCTCCAGCTCGATGATGTCCTCCTTTGGCAACATCACCAAAAAACCCGTCGTCGGATTTGGCGTCGTCGGCACGAACACCGCCGACACCTGCTCGGCCGTCTTTTCCTGCACCTCGCCCATCATCTCGTTTGTCAGGAAACCCACCGAATACATCCCCCTCCGGGGAAACTGCACCAGCACCACCTTGCTGAACACGTTTTTGTTCTGCGTGCTGAACGTGTCGATGATCTGCTTCACCGCGCCGTACACCGTGCTCACGCCGGGGATATTCCTTATCAGGCGGTCAATCGCCCTCAAAAACCATTTGCTCAAAACATACCGCGACACCCACCCCAGCACCGTGATCAGCGCGATCAGCACAAACGTCGCCAGAATATCCCACACAATGCTGTCCGGCCTGATCCTCTCCGGCAGATATCCCTGGAACAACGGACGCACAATGCCGCCCGCCTTTTTGAAAACCCAAGAAAACACAAACGCCGTGATTCCAATCGGCGCCAGCAGCACCAATCCCGACACAAAACCATTTCTCAGTTTCACGAGAAATGGATGCCGTATCGGTTTGTCCTGGGCTGGAAGAGTGGTGTGTGCCATGCGTGGAAAAGCCCATAAAAAACAAAAAAGTTAACGCATCGGCAACACCAAGATTCCCAGCCCGAAGCGCCCAAGCGTCCCAAACTCCGCAGCTCAGGCGCTTCTCAAAAACGGGACAGGCAATACCGCCAATTCCGGAGCGGAGTGCCGATTCCGGAGTAGAGCGGGCGTCCCGTCCGCTGATGGCGCGAAGCGCCGCCTCGCACGCCAGCCATACGCCAGCCGCACGCCGTCCCCGACGCGGGCGAGACGCCCGCGCTACTCCCGGAACATGGGCACGCCCCCGCCATGGCAGATACCCTGCATTATCCCGAAAACCAGAGGTTTTCCCTGTCCAGACGCGTGGATATCACCTGCCTGTGCACACCGAACTTTGGGGCCACGCTGTCAGCAAGTCGCTCCCGCATCCCGTCATCCTGCCTGAACGCAATCCCGCTGGCGTTCATTGCATCGGCAAAATCATCGTAGAACTTGCGCAACCGCTCCAACGGCACAAGCAGGCGCCCGGCAAACTCATTGGCCTCCTGCTCCACATCGTAACGAGGCTCGGTAAAATGCCTGATGAATTCATCCCTTGTGCGGAACCTTACGGCCCTGTCCCGGTGCAGGACTAAATGACCGATTTCATGCGCGACGGTGAACCGCAGACGGTTCTGCTTCCACGCGGGACCTTTCTCCCAGAAAACATAGCTCTCCTGGTCAATATAAATTCCGTCGAATGACGGGCAGAGCGCGGCATCAATCCCGTATTTTTGGCAAAGGCCGTCAATGGGGATGATGTTCAGCCCCAGCCCAAGTTCAGCCAGGGATAAAATATCCACGGGTATGGAAAAACAACCCGCCAGATAGTGTTTTCTAAACTCCTCGGTGCGTTCGCGAACTTCTTCGAGGTTCATCAGGCGTTCTTGTCGGGGCTATGGGCACGGCGCACATCCTCAATAAGCGCGCTGATTTGTTCCTCGGTCAAAGTGGCTTTGCGGGCGGCCCGGAAAAAGACAGGGAGCGCCGCGATGGTCACTTCATCGCTGGCAAGGTCAATGGGTATCTCGCGTCTGGATATTGCCGCCGCGTCGAAAAAGTCCAATCGCGCGGACGCATCCAGTCCAAAAAAAACCGCCCATTTCTCCAGCACTGCGATATCATGCGGGGCCGGGTTTACACCCCGTTCGAGTTTGCTCCAATTGCTTGGGTCGGCTCGAAGCTGTTCGCAGCACTGCCGGAGGGTGAGCGCCTTTCCAAGTCTGATGGTTTTTAATAGTGCGCCGAAAGTCATGGTGCAAAGAGTGTGGTTGTTTTTTAACCACACGCAAGGGGATTCCTCAATTTCCTGTTGAGTCCAAAGTGACACAAAAACGGACACATTTTATCTGTGACATGTAAACTGTTGATTATCAAATACGGAACGCGGGCAAGATGCCCATGCCACGGCGTCTTGCCTGTCCGGTTTTTGAGATGCGCCGTGCGAATCCGAAACACACCAACCCATGACGAAAGACTGGATGCGGGAGACACGTCCGTCCGGTTTGATGAGGGGTGGGAGCGGGAGCGGCAGATTGTACCACTTCCTTCCCTCCCTCCTTCCTTCCTTCCCGCCTTCCTTCCTGCCTACTCAACCCTCATGATGATAACATTCAGAAAAAACTTACCCTTTTGCGCCTTTTGTGACTCTTTGCGGCTGTTCAAAAATCGTTCATGCGCACCCTGCCGTTCACGCTCATCGTTTTGTCGTGCGTTTTTCCGCTGACCATTCACGCCATGCCGCCGGAGACGTTTGTTCCCGCGCGATACGATCCTTTCGTTGGCGACTGGCTGCCGAAAAAGGCGGGAGACTGCGTCGCTCAAGTTTTAGCCACCGGCGCGAACGCGTATCAGGTCAACGTGCTCGCCGCCTTTGACGACGAAAGCAGCGCGGAGCCGGTCGCCGTTTTGCGCGGCACGCGTCCCGACGAAAATTCCCCCGTCGAATTGCGCGACGCCGGTGGCGATTGGACGGGCACGATTCGCCCCGATTGCTGCGCCAGTCCGCAGATGGTGATCATCAACGCGAAGGCAGGCGAAAAAAATCATCTCGCCCAATTCATGCGCCCCAATCCGCGTCTGCGCACGAAGCCGCCGGAAGGCGCGATCGTACTGTTCGCGGATCGCATGCGCGACGGCGTTTTCACGCTTGCGAAAGAACAGGCAAAACTTGCCTCGCGTGAAACGTTCGGAAACGTCCGCGCCCATTTGGAATTTCGCATGTCCGGCGACGGAAGCGCAGCCGCGGCGACGCTGTGGAAGGGCGCGTGGATCGGACTTTTTTCCAGCTACGGGCGGAGCGGGCGGCCTGCATGCGGCACGTTGTTGACGACCGGCCCCATCCCGCCGGCAGTGCGCGCGGAACGTGCTGTTCTTGAATGGCAGGCGCTCGACGTCGAGACGCGCGACGGGTGGATGACGGTCTTTTTGAACGGCGTGAAAATACATGACGCCGTGGCGGGAATCGCCGCGCCCGGTGAACAGGCTCCGCTCGAAATCGAAACGCGCGGCGCGCCTGTTGCATTTCGCAACATCTGGGTGCTCGCACAGTGAAAGTGGATATTATCGGATTACCCAAGGCAGGCGGCGTTGTCGCCAGCCTCGGGCTGCAATGGGCAACGGCTTCGCCGTAGCTGCCTCCCGCAATTACACCCTGATGTTACACAGCGCGCAGGGCCTGGCCTTGTGTCAAGGCCGCGCACGCGTGAATCAGTCAAATAACTGACGTTGCGCGGCACATACGTAGCGCAGGCTGCCAAGCCTGCTGACGAGGCGAAGCCTCGCCTTGCGTAGCACGGGCATCTTGCCCGTGGACGGCGCGAAGTGCCGCCCTCATGCCGTCTCCGACGCGGGCGGGACGCCCACGCTACTCCCGGAACGCGGGCGTCCCGCCCGCCGCTGGCGCGCCAACCCCGGCGCGACGCAAGGTCAGGCCCTGCGTATTGCGTAACGTCATTGAGTAATTGATGTTACGCAGCGCGTAGGTCCTGGCCTTGTGTCAGACCGCGCACGCGTGAATCAGTCAAATAAGTCAAATAGAAATAGGGACAGGCTCTACTTGACCGCACTGCACCGCCTGCTTTGCCTGCCATATGCCGCCGGGTGATCGTTTTTTTCGAACCGGGCGAGGCTTCGCCTCGTCCTGGAGTTTGGCTTGAGGGGGGGGTGAAGTCGGAGCGTAAGAGGGGGCGTTACGCGACGGCGAGCAGGGCGTGGGGAAGACTGGG
>JAISGL010000416.1 GCA_031263125.1 Opitutaceae bacterium
ACGCGGCACATACGTAGCGCAGGCTGCCAAGCCTGCTGACGAGGCGAAGCCTCGCCTCGCGTAGCACGGGCATCTTGCCCGTGGACGGCGCGAAGTGCCGCCCTCATGCCGTCTCCGACGCGAGCGCCCCGCCCGCCGCTGTCGCGCCAATCCCGGCGCGACGCAAGATCAGACCCTGTGTGTTGCGTAACATCATTGAGTAACTGATGTTACGCAGCGCGCAGGGCCTGACTTTGCGTCAGACCGCACACGTGTGAATCAGTCAAATAAGTCAAATAGAAATAGGGACAGGCTCTACTTGACCGCACCGCACCGCCTGCTTTGCCTGCCATATGCCGCCGGGCGGGTGGTCGTTTTTTCGAACCGGGCGAGGCAGCGCCTCGTCAGCAGGCTTGGCAGCCTGCGCTACGTACACGCTACGTACGCGCCGCGTAACATCAGTTAATAATTGTCCGTTGTCTGATTGTTCAATATTATCCATTGCCAACCCTTGCAAAAGCCGCGGATTTCCACAACCTGATCCCACTGCAACACCAGCATCAGACACCAGCACCAGACACCCAATACCATACGCCAGCCATACGCCAACCAGCGCCAGCCAAACGCCAGCCAGCGCACACTATCGCAAATCAGCGCGCGCACTCCGCCATTCATTCACAGCCTCAATCGCACATGATCAAACCGGGCATGCACTTCAAGGACACTCTCACCGAAGCGGAAACCGACTTCCGCCGCATGTGTGACGACTCACCCATTTTCATATGGATGTCCAACGCGTCCGGCGCCTGTTTCTTTTTCAACAAATCCTGGCGCCTCTACACCGGGCGGCACGAAATTGAAAACACCGACGAGTGGTTTGAAAAAATCCACCCCGAGGAACGCGACTCTGTTTACGCCCGCTTCAAAAAACACTTCGCCGCCCGCTCGCCCTACAGGGCCGAATACCGCCTCCGCCGCCACGACGGCGTCTACCGCTGGGTCATCTCGCACGCCTCGCCCTACTACGACTCCCGGAACCACTTCGCCGGCTTCATAAGCGCATGCTTCGATTTCAACGACCAGCACGAATTCGAAAACACCCTCGCCACCCGCGCCCTCAAACAAACCGCGCTCGCCACCTACGGACGTTTCGCGCTGGAACCCCACAAATTCGACGAGCTTACGCGCGAGGCCGTCAACCTCATCCTCCAGACCCTCCACGTCGACTGCTCCTATCTCGCCTCCATCAACCACGAAGACCTCACCCTGTCGCTCGAAGCGTCCGCCTGCCGTCTCGACCAAAAACCACCCCGGAAACTCGGCTCAATCAACCCCGACGCGCTCTCCATCACCCGCGCCATGCAACTGGCCGACGACCGGGAGAATTTTCCCCTTGCGCAACTCCTCGCCGGCAACGGCATCCGCTCCGCGCTCATGTGCCCCGTCGGCACCGGCAAACAACTCTACGGTTACCTCTTCGCCAACACCCGCACCGTCCGCACCTTCTCGCCCGAGGCCGTCGATTTCCTCCAAGGCCTCGCCAACACCCTCGGCACCGTGCACCAGCGCGAACGCGCCGAAAAAGCCCTCGCCGAAAGCGAACAAAAACTGCTCCAGTCGCAAAAAGTCGAGGCCATCGGACTCCTCGCCGGTGGCATCGCGCACGACTTCAACAACCTCCTCACGGCCATCCGCGGCTACACCGAACTTTTGCAAAAAGACATGGCCAGGTATCCCGATCCCAAGGCCATCCAGGCGCTCCGCACCCGCGCGTCCGGCATCGAAAACGCAGCCGACCGCGCCTCCAAACTCGTGCGCCGCCTCCTCGTCTTCAGCCGCACGCAAGTCGCCCGGGCCGGACGCATCGACATCAACGCACTCGTCCTCGACCTCAAGGACCTCATCGCCGCATTCCTCCGCAGCGGCATCCACCTCGACGTGCGACTTGGCGCCACTCCGGTCTACGCCTGCGTTGACCGCAACCAAATCGAGCAAGTCATCGTAAACCTCGCCATCAACAGCCGCGACGCCATGCCCAAAGGCGGACGCCTCACGATCACGGTGACCGCCGTGTCCGTCGACACCGCCATGCACCCCACGCTCGAACCCGGCGACTACGCGCAAATCGACATCGCCGACAACGGCACCGGCATTCCGCCCGAAGTGCGCCCGAAACTCTTCACGCCCTTCTTTACCACCAAGCCCAAAAACCGCGGCACCGGCCTGGGCCTGCCCACGTGCGCCAACATCGTCAAAAACGCCCGCGGCAAAATCTTCTTCGACACCGCCCTGGGAAAAGGCTCCACCTTCACCGTGCTCCTCCCCGCCTTCCACGCCGACCACCACGTGGACACACGCGCGGACGGCTCTACGGCGCCCTTCTTCTCCGCGCCCGACGCCCCGCCGCCCGACGATACCACGCCACCTAACGACGCCCCGCCGCCTAATGACGCCCCGCCGCCTAATGACGCCCTTTCGCCCGACGACGCCCCACCGTCCGACAACGCCCTTTCGCCCGACGACGCCCCTTCGCCCGACAACGTCCCTCCGTCCGACGGCGCCCCTTCGCCTAACGACGCATCGCCCCGCCAGCCGCAAGACACCGGCGACGCCGATCTGCCGGTTGGCGCCGAAACCATAATACTCGTCGAGGACGACCCCGCCATTCGCGATGTCACCACCGCCATCCTCGAATCGCTCGGCTACAACGTGCGCGCCTACGACGCCGGCGAGACGCTGGTCGAGCAATACGAGTCCGCGCCCAAAACCCTTGCCGACGCCAGACTCCTCATCACCGACATCAACATGGCCGGCATCAACGGACGCCAGCTCGTCGAACGCATGCACGCCCTGCGGCCCGACGGACTGCGGGTGCTCTACGTCTCGGGTTTTATCAACGAGACAGTCCAGAAAAGCGGCGGACATTTCCTGGAAAAACCCTTTACGCGCGACGTGCTCGCCAAAAAAGTGCGCGAAGTCCTTGACAGCTGACACCCTTCGCCGTTCGCCCCCGCGTCCCGTCGCAACAAGCGCCCGCACCCGGAGTAATGCTTTCAGAGTAACTGATGTTACGCAGCCGCCAGATTTCGTAGTGCCTGACCTTGTGTCAGGCCGCGCCCGCGTGAGAAACCACACTGATAATTCGTGGCCTGACACAAGGTCAGGCCCTACGTGCTGCGTAACATCAGAGAGCAATGCTTTCGGCTCCGTGCTCCCGATGTCCTCCGTGGTGCATTAACCCGAGTTCCGCAGTTCACCCGGACGGCGAAAAAACTTTCAGAGGAGAGCGGTTTTTTGTCCAGGCGCGTTTCATAGGGAAGCGCTATCGCGCAGGGCATGTAGTGCCGAACACCCTCTATCCATGCGGGGGATTCTTGTGCGATACTGCCGGGCATGTTTCTACATCAGAAAAGCAAGTCTGTCCGGAGAGTTGGTTACAGCCATTGGAATCTTTGCCGAACGGTGCGTACGACGCGCGGCCCCCCTGCCTCATCCGTAA
>JAISGL010000483.1 GCA_031263125.1 Opitutaceae bacterium
GGCCGCCAAGCCTGCTTTGCCTGCCGCACGCCACCGGGTGCTCGTTTTTTTTCGAACCGGGCGAGGCTTTGCCTCGTCAGCAGGCTTGGCAGCCTGCGCTACGCACGCGCCGCGTAACATCAGTTCCAAATTTCAAACTGATATTACGCAGCCAAAGGGATGCAGGACGCAAAAGGCGCGGATGCGTTCTTTCACCATCCACCATCCTCCATCAAACAAACCCGAAACCCGCGATTGAGAGAATGCCGCGCGAATGCCTATCCTGGATTCCTATCCTGGATGCCGTCCCTGGGAGCGCGGGCATCTCTGCCCGCGAAACACCGTGCGCCCGCTTGGTGTATCTCGAAAACTCATCGCGGGCAAAGATGCCCGCGCTCCCAGGAACGGCATGGCCTTCGCGTTGCCCTCGCGCAAACGTAGCGCAGGCTGCCAAGCCTGCTTTGCCTGTCGCATGCCGCCGGGTGCTCGTTTTTTTTCGAACCGGGCGAGGCTTTGCCTCGTCAGCAGGCTTGGCAGCCTGTGCTACGCACGCGCTGCGTAACATCAGTTCCAAATTTCAAACTGATATTACGCAGCCAAAGGAATGCAGGGTGCAAAAGACGCAGATGCGTTCTTCCTCCATCCTCCATCAAGCAAACCCGAAACCCGCGATTGAGTGAATGCCGCGCGAATGCCGTTCTTGGGAGCACAGACGTCCCGCCCGTGATTCCACCGCAGCAAAGGAACACCGGTGAGGCTGGCGGCACGTCAGTGCGGACACAAAAACGCCTCCGTCATGATTCCGGAGGCGCCGCATGCAGAAATGCCGGATGATTTTTTCAGAACTTCCAGCCGAAGGATACGTTCAGGCAGTGATTGTTGGTCGATTTTATCGAGGTATCCGCGCCATCAATCAAATCATACTCCGTCTTGCCTGTGCGGAGAAACCGGTATCCGGCATCCAGATAAAACTTCTGGGAAAAATGATAAGTGAAACCCACGCCGAGACCGATGGCAAAAGAGGTGTCGGAATCACTCTCGCTGTCCGATTCGGCAATCGCCTGTCCATATCCCGCCGCGCTTAAATTTCCACTCAATTTGGCATTCATTGTATAGATCCCGGCGGTCGGCGTCAGTCGCAACTCGCAACGACCTGCCTGATCCAGCGGAATGCAATAACTATATGAAACCAGCACAGGAACCGCGGTAAGCTCCAGCTCCAGGTTTATGCTGATGGAGCTTCCTCCCCCGGCATATGAATAGGATTCCGTGTCGCTGGCCATGTAGGCGCCGATTTCAAATTGGATTTTGTGCGCCTTGTTGATCCGATAGCCGAAAGCCATGCTGCCACCGGCAAAGTTCTTGAGATCGCCTTCAAGGTCGCCGCCTGCGTCAGCCCGCATGAAACCGGCGCCGGCTTCGAGATAGAAGTTCGGGGCGGAATCTTTGGGGAGGACGAAGGAGGAAGTGTCTGTCTGGGCGGACGAAATCGCGCCCGCTGCGAGCAGGCCGATGGCTGTCAGTATCGTTTTTGATAGGTGTGTGTTCATGGTGTGTGAATTTTTAATACGCCATAAAAAGGCGTATTTTGCAAAAAAGACATAATGGCATTACGTCTTACACAAGCTCTTTCTTCGTTAATTTTAGGCGTCACCGCAGATGCCAACGGAATCACAGGCCAGACAACTCTCAAAATTCGGGGCGAACGTCCGCCGCGAACGATGGCGGCGTGGGATCACGCAGGAGTCGCTGGCGGAGCGCGTGGACGTGCATCCCCGGATGATTCAGAAAATCGAGGCCGGGCAGACCAACCTTCTTCTCACGACATTGCTGCGGATTCAGGCCGCGCTGGACTGCCCGTGGGACTTGCTCCTGTCCGGGTTTGGCCCGGCGGAAAAAACAGAGGCGTGGATGGCGCGCATGAAACAGGAAAACGGAGCCGGATGGGACGAGTTCATGAATGCGGTCATGCTCGGATGGGCCATCGCGCACGGGAAGCCGGCGAAAAGGGAAAAGAAGACTGCCGGCGCAAAAACAAGGCAGGGCAAACGTCCCGCCCATGAGCGTTGAGAGCTGATGTTACGTGTGCGGCGGATTTATGCAGCCTGACCCCGCGCGCTGCGTAACACGGGCGTAACATCAGCTGGCAAATTGGAATGGCCTTTTCTGAATTGGCTGCGAACGGGCTGCCCGTGTTGCGGCAATCCAATCATTGATGCGAGTCCGCCGGCGTTGACGGCGCGGGCATGGGTTCGTCGCGCGAGACGGGTTTTCCGAAATCGGGGAAACCGCCTTTGGTCCATTGAAAAGGTTGCGCGAAAATGAGGCGGCTCCAGCCGTCCTTGCGTTCCTGCTTCACGTGGTAGACGAGCCAGTCCTGTTTGCCGTCGGGAGATTTTGCAAACGAGGCGTGCCCGAGGCCGAAGGTGTTTTGCGTGGGCGCGAAAACGGGCGCGGGATGTTTGCGCCATGCGCCGGGGGCGAGCGGGTCCGCGCCGGTGAGTTCGAGGAGGCCCATTTTATAGGTGGCCTGCCAGGAGCCGCTCGCGGAGTAGATGAGAAAAATGCGCCCGTTGTGCTGGAGGATTTGCGGGGCTTCGTTGAGGCCGCGGCCTTGCATGGATTCGCCGACGCGCTCCCATGGGTAATCGTCGTTGGCGCAGAGGCGCACGCGGTTGCCGGAGACCGTCCACGGGTCCGACATGGGCGCGGCGTAGAGCCACTGGATGTCGCGCTCGTCTTCCCAGCCGGACCAGATGAAATAGCGTCTGCCGTCGTACGTGAGCACGGTGCCGTCAACCGCCCAGCGGTTTTTTTCCTTGGTGTCGATGTTGTCGCCCGTGTAAAGCTCGCCCTTGAAAGTGTATTCGCCGAGCGGGTCGGCGGTGGCCGATTCGAGGACGATCATGCGGTGCGTGGCGTTGTTGCCGTCGGAGGCGGCGACGTAGATGTACCAGCGTCCGTCGAGGAAGTGGAGTTCGGGCGCCCAGATTTCATTGGAGTGCGGACCTGTGTCAGGCGCGCGCCAGACGGTTTTGCGTTTGCTTTGTTTGCCGAGCGAGGCGGGGTTGTTGGAGCACCAGATGGCGACGCCGCGATCCGTGTCGGTGAGCGTCCAGTAGTAACGGCCTTCGTGTTGGACAATCCACGGGTCGGCGCCGGTGCCGATCGGGTTTGTGAAGGTGGCGGCGGGGAGCGCGGACGGCTTGTCCGGCGACGGGCACGCCGTTGCCAGAAAAAGCACGGCGGCGAGCGCGGCAAATACAAGCGTGTTGGAAAGGGATTTCATGGATGCGTGACGGTTCCGAAAATTGAGAAATGGAAAAATGAGAACATGCCGCGACCGGTTGTCCATCGCGCATGGCCGGTGACATGATCGGTGGCATGATCGGTGGCGTAGCCGGTGGATTGTGGCGGAAGCGGGGTGGAAATGTTGGAGGTTTCAGGGTGCGTGGCGAGTGCAAGTGTCGGAATGTGCGCGGGCGGAACAGGTGTGTCGGAATAGGCGCGTCGGAACAGGCTGCGATGCCGGAATGTGTTTTGGATAATTCGATTCAATCGCCGGCTAGATGCGGCAGGCGCGTTTTTCCTCCATGCCTTTTTGAAAAAAGTTTTGCCGCGGTGATCCGCGCTTGCGCGCCTGCCGGCGGCGCGCGTGAATGAACGGGAAAAAACCGCCGGCATGCCTCCCCAAGACACAGAATCCGCACAATGGTTTGCAGAGCACCTGCAACCGCACGAGCCTATGTTGCGCGCATGGCTGAAGAGCCAGTTTGGCAGCGCCTATGATGTTGACGACATCATGCAGGAGGCGTTCATGCGCGTGCTTGAGGCGCGGGTGATGCGCGAGGTGCGCTCGCCCAAGGCGTTTTTGTTTGTGACGGCGCGCAATCTTGCGCTGATGCAGGCGCGTCACATGGCCGTGGCGAAAGAAAATTCCTTGGCGGAATTTGACTGCACGGGCATCATGGATGAGAGCGTGGATGTTCATCACTCGGTCGCGCGGGCGGAGGAACTCGAAATGCTCACAAAGGCAATCCAATCACTTCCCAACCGATGCAGGCAGATTCTCACACTTCGCAAAATCTACGGCATGTCCCAAAAGGAGACGGCGGCCGAGCTGGGCATTGCCGAGCACACGGTGGAAATCCAGTCGGTGCTGGCCCTGAAAAAACTCAACGCGTATTTTAAAAAACACACCGCGCCGCGGCGCGGATTCCGATGAGAATGGACAAACAGGACAAAATAATTTCCGAGGCCGCCGAATGGGCCGTCCGAACGGATGCCGGGCTTGGCGGCGCGGAGCAGGATGCTTTTCTGGACTGGTTCACCGCTGATCCGAGGCACGCCGCGGAGTATGACCGGCAGCGCGCGAATTGGGCGCGGCTCGACATTCTGGCGGACTGGCGTCCGGAGCACGCGGTGCGTCCCAACCGCGATTTGCTGGCCCCGCGCAAGGCGCCGGTTTTCGGATGGATGAAAAGATGGATGAAAAAACGCCGCCGCGTGTTTTCCGGCGGCGCGCTGACTGTCGCGGCGGCTGCGTGCGTGTGCGCGTGCGCGGTGTGGCTCGTGGTTGTCGCGCCCAGGACCGCGGACGAGGCGCGGAATGGCGTGGCGCCGGCGTTCACCTTCTCGGAAGGAGGCATGATTTCCAGCATCGAGCAGAGCAAACTCGACGACGGCACGATTGTGGAATTGAACCGCGGCGCGTCGATCACCGTCATGTACACGCCGACCGAGCGTTATGTGAAACTCGATTACGGCGAGGTGAATTTCCAGGTGGCGAAAGACCCGACGCGCCCGTTCATCGTGAATATCGGTGGCGTGAATGTGCGCGCGCTCGGCACCAGTTTCAACGTCCGCCGCAACAAAGGCGCGGTGGAAGTGCTCGTGACATCGGGTGTCGTGCAAGTGCATGCCGAGGACCGGCCGGTTGCCCTGGCGTCGATGCTGGCGCGGGAGGAAGCCTTTGTGAAAGCGGGGCAGATGGCGGTGGTGTCGCTGGTCGCGGCGCAAGCCCCGAGTCTGAGCGTGCAAACGGTGGCCTCGGACAAAATAGAAAACCTGATAGCCTGGCGCCCGCGCCTGCTCGACATCACGGAGCAGCCGCTGTCGAGTGCCGTGGAGGAGTTCAATCGTCGCAACGCGCCGATCCGGCTTATCATTGCGGACCCGGAGTTGGAGAAGACGGAAGTGAGCGCGACGATGCGTTCGGATCAGGTGGAAAACTTTGTCCGCCTGCTCGAAGGCGATTTCAGAGTAAAAGCCGAGCGCGCGGGCAATCTGGTGACGCTGTACAAAAAAAAGCAGCGCAGTTGATTTCAGTTGCTTGTGTTTCGCGGCGGGCGCGGTGGAACCAAGGTTTTCCAACGTGGTTTTCCAACGCGGGAATAGCTTTCAGAAGCGTGAGGGTACAACCCAAAGTTGCATCAGCAAACCCAAAGGCGGTGCGCCACCCAACCCAGTAGAGCAGGCAGGAGCGGCAGGAAATGCGCGCACAAGCGCCCAAAGCGCGAGGCGGGCGCAAGCCGCCGCAGAAGTCGGAGCGGCCCATAGTAGCGAAGAAGGCGATAACGACGCCGGAGCAGAGGAGCTGCGATTGAACGAAGCCAACAGAGAATGGAAGGGCAAAGTGATGGCCCGAAAGTGATAGCCCGCGCAGGCGGGATAGTAACACCGCAACAAAGTTCGGGAATTTCAACGGAAGCTATGCCGCAAGACGAAGTGGAACTGGCGCGGAAGTGGCAGGGAAGCGAAAATCAAACGGAAGAACGTTTACGGAAAGCTGGATGCGGGAGAAGCGTCCGTCCGGTTTGATGAGGGGCGGGAGCGACAGGTTGTACCACCTCCTGCCGCTCCTGCCTGCTCTACCCAAATTTTCGGTGGTCAAATTTTTTCCTTGAAGCGTGGCGGGGGTGCTCTCAGCCTGCGTAGTTCAATCGGATCGGGGCGTAGCTTAGCCTGGTAGAGCGCTACGTTCGGGACGTAGAGGTCGTGAGTTCGAATCTCACCGCCCCGACCAGTTTGTCAGCAAGAGAAAGGATTGTGCAGCCGTTCGTGTTCCAAGGTCGTGAGCGGACCGTGGCCGGGTGCGACGACCGTTTTTCCGGGAAGCTCGGTGAAAATGCGCCGGAGGCTGTCGGCAAATGTTTGCGTGCAAAAAAATCCGCGCCCCGCGGAGCCGGCGAAAAGGATGTCGCCCGAGACAAGCATTTGGGTGGCGTCGGGCAGGGCGGGGGCACTTACGATGTAGCTGTTGTGCGCCTCGGCGTGTCCGGGCGTCTTGAGCGCGCGGACTTCGAACGCGCCGAAGCGCAGTCGCGCGCCTTCGCCCATCGCGAACCCGCCGCCGATGTCCATGGCCGTGACATTTGTGTCCGAAATGCAGATGCCTTCCGGAAAGAACACCGGCACCCGGCCGAGCGTGCGTTGAAGTCCCGCGAGGCCGCCAACGTGTTCCGTTTCGGCGTGAGTGATAAAAATGGCGTCGAGTTTGCGGATGCGCTTGGGCCAGACGCGTTCGATTTGCGCGTAGTCGGCGCCGGAGTCGAAAAGGATGCCGGAAGACTGTCCGCACTCAGCGACGATGTAGGCGTTGGCGACGCCGATCCCGTGAGGCGTCCGCAGCGGATAGAGGCAAAAGGGCAGGCCGGAGATTTCGGGAAGCGGGTAGCGGTTCTGCGCGAGAGCGAGCAGGCCAGGCTCGTTGAGTTTGAGGGCGGAGGCGAGACGGCGAAGTTCGTCGTGGGTCAGTTCGTAGCGGTAGTCGATTGCGTCGTGGATTTTTTCCGCGGCGACGCCGGAGCGGGTGGCAAGGGTTTGCTCGGTGCAGCAGGCGTGCCGCATCGCCTTGTCCAGGACGTCGCCCAGTTCGTCTTCGAGAGGTGCGAATTCGATGACCACGTTACACACCATGACACGAGTTCGCCCGCGCCGCACGTTCAAAGTGGTGCATTTATTAAAGATTAAAGGAACAAGGATTAATATTAAAGGAATATTAAAGGGACAGGCAAAAAATTTATCTTGCAACATGCGCTTTTTTGGAAAACATACGCCGCGCATGAGAACACCGCGTATCAAGATCGATTCCCGCTCCTCGGGGGCCATATATCATTGCATGTCTCGCACCGTGAACAGCGAGCGTTGCCTCGACGACACCGCCAGGGAAATGTTTCGCAGACAGCTTTGGCAAATCGCGGACTACTGCGGCGTCGAGATACTCACCTACGCCATCATGTCCAATCACTTCCATGTGCTTGTTCGTGTGCCGCTAAAAACTGAAATCGCCGATGCCGAACTGCTCCGCCGCCATCGCGTGCTATACCCCAAACCCACTCCTTACCAAACGACACGCATCGACGTCATCGCCGCGCAACTGAAAGAGGGTGGGGCGGACGCCGATGCCTGGCGCAAACAACAGCTCGCCCTCATGAACGACGTTTCCCAGTTCATGAAGCTGCTCAAACAGCGTTTCTCCGTCTGGTTCAATCGCACGCACAACCGCCACGGCACGCTTTGGTCCGAGCGTTTCAAAAGCGTTCTCGTCGAGGGGCGCGGTCATGTCATGGCAACCATGGCGGCTTACATTGACCTCAACCCGGTGCGCGCCGGCATCGTGAGCGATCCGAAGGACTACCGTTTTTGCGGTTATGCCGAGGCTGTTGCGGGAAGGAAAACCGCGCAGGCCGGCATCATCGCCATCGTTGCCGATGAAAACAATCGCGCATGGCGCGGCGTGCAGGACGCATACCGTCTGCACCTGTTCGGCTCCGGCGTGGCACCCCGCGGCGACAAGGCCGCCATCTCTCCGGAGGCGTTGGAAAAAGTCGTCGCGGAGGGCGGCACGCTTCCGCTCGCGACCGTGCTGTGCTGCCGTGTGCGCTATTTTTCCGACGGGGCCGTGCTGGGCACCAGGGCGTTTGTGGCAAAACACCTTACTGTTTATAAACGGCAGACCGGCCATCGAAAACGAACCGCCCCGCGACCGCTGCCGGCGATCACGAATTGGGGCGATCTCGTCACGCTGCGCGGTTTGCGCAAAAAGGTCTTTGGCTGATTTCGGACGCATCGCCGGCGTGCCGGCGCCATGCGCAATGCCAGCACTTCGCACCTCGCGCACTCTTCGTCTTTTCGTGCCCCATGACGAAAAAGTCATGATGGAAAAGCGGGCTTGGCAGCCTGTGTCACGCGGGACAATTTCGCGGCTCATGGATCCGCAACAACAAGAGGTTCTGGATATTTTCACACGCACACGCGCGTTGTTGCGCGGGCATTTTGTTCTGCGTTCGGGGCTGCACAGCGGACATTTTTTTCAATGCGCGCAAGTGTGTCAGGACATGGCGGCGGTCACGCGACTCACCGAGTTGCTGCTGTCAAAACTCTCCGGTTTGAAATTTGAAACGGTGCTCGCCCCCGCGATGGGCGGACTCGTCATCGGACAGGAAGTGGCGCGACAGGCAAAGGTCCGTTATATTTTTGCCGAAAAAGAAAACAACGTGCTCGTGATGCGTCGCGGTTTCAAGATCGCCCCCGGTGAACGCGTGCTCGTTGTCGAGGACGTGGTGACGCGCGGTGGCCGCGTGATCGAGGCGCTCAACATCATCAAGGCGCGTGGCGGCGTCCCTGCCGGCGTGGCGATGCTTGTGGATCGCAGCGGAGGCACGGCAAAGTTTGATGTGCCCGCGATTTCGCTTCTCGAATTGAGTTTCCCGACATGGCCGGCGGATCAGGTGCCACTGGAAATCGCAAGACTGCCGGTCGAGAAGCCGGGGAGCTGATTCCATATGTCCGTTCAAGTGACCGCCCCAGAGCGGAGGCGCCGGGAAAAACCGAAGAAGTAGCTGGCGTGCAGATGCAGATGGGCGAAATCGAAATCAGATCGAAATCGAATATACAGCGAATATACAGGGACAAATATACAGGGACAGGTTAATCTGAGGTTTGGCCGGCGGATCAGGTGCCGCCGAAAATCGCAAGGCTGTCGGTCGAGAAGCCGGGGAGCTGATTCCATATATCCGTTCAAGTGACCGCCCCAGAGCGGAGGCACCGAGAAAAACCGAAAAAGTAACTGGCGTGCAGATGCAGATGGGCAAAATCGAAATCAGATCGAAATTGAATATACAGCGAATATACAGGGACAGGTTAATCCGAGTTCCGGTTAATCCGAGTTCCTCGCCCGTGATTCCTTTTCTCTCAAGCAGCGGCTCGAATCTCTTCAGTTGCCGGTCCGTCATCCTGTCCATCACCGCCCGCTGTCCATCACCGCTCGCTGTCCATCACCGCCCGCAAATGCGCCTCGTTGTTTCCGGCCAGTTTCATCTCCTCGATTATCTGCGCATCCGCCGCTTGCCCCGTTCCCAACCGTGACCCCGGAATCTCCGGACGCCCGACACCCTTGCTCCACATCAGTTATACAACCAAAACTTCTTGCTGGATTCTTGGAACTTTGCGCATTCGCGCTGCCAGGCGCGGAGGAAAAGGGTGATGTCGATTTGGGAGCCATCCTTCACAATCGTATTCCACCACCACAGGCTGCCGGTGTGGATGTTGAAACTGCGGGCGGTGGTCGCGTTGGCGGCGGCGAAGGGGTTTTTTTGTTTCGGCGGCGCATACGCACAGGCCATGCGCATGAGATGAAAACTCAGCTCGGTCGGGCGCCAGTTGTCCCAATCAACAACGTCCACATAAATGCCGATGCCTTTGGGCGCGCCTTTGGCGTCGGTGAGCGCGATTTTGCGGAAGCCCAGGCCGGGGAGTCGCAGGGCGGTGAGATCGCGGAGGAGCTGGTCGACGGAGCGTCCGTTGTGGGAGAGGCCGCGGAAGGGGTATTGCGTGCCGATGCCGTGCCTGAAACCGCCGAGCTGACAGCCGAGTCCGGTCATGGCGTAACCGACGCACGCGGAGAAATCGGGGATGTTGGGCGAGGTGGCGGTGAAACGCAGTCCGGTTTCGGGCCAGCGCATGTTGCGGCGCCAGCCGTGCATGGGGACGACGGTGAGGCGGCCCCGGACGTTGGCGGAAACGTCGAGCCAGCCGGGCGTGCCGGCCGCCATGCGTGCGAGTTCGCCCATGGTGAGACCATGGACGTAGGGGATTTGATACTGGCCGACGCCGCTGAAGAGCGTTTTGTCGAGGACGGGACCGTCGATTTTGAGTCCGCCGAGGGGGTTGGGCCGGTCGAGCACGATGACTTCCACGCCGTTGTCGAAGCACGCCTCGATGGCGTATTTCATGCAGACGGAAAAGGTGTAGGAGCGCACACCGATGTCTTGCAGGTCGATGACGAGCGCGTCGATGCCCTTGAGTTGTTCCTTGGTGGGGCGGCGGTTTTTTCCGTAGAGCGAGTAGGCGGGGAGGCCGGTGCGTTTGTCGATGGTGTCGGCGATGTTTTGGCTGGCGGGTATGTCACCGTGGATGCCGTGCTCGGGGCCGAAGAGGGCGACGAGTTTTGCGTTTTTGGCGCGGAGGAGGACATCGATGGTGCTGACGCCGTGGCGGTTCACGCCGGCGGGGTGGGAGAGGAGTCCGATGCGTTTGCCGGCGATTTGGCGAAAGCCGCCGGCTTCGAGCACGTCAATGCCGAGCATGACGGGGTTGTTGTTGCGCGGGGCGGTGGGAGAGGCGGAAGGGGCGGAGGGAGGCGGCGAGGACTGCGGCGGTGTGGAGGGGCGTTGCGGCGCGGGCGGTGAGCTGGCGGACGTTGAGCTGGCGGACGTTGAGCCGGCGGGCATTGAGCTGGGGGGCGCGGGTTGGGCAACGGGTGCGGGCGAGGTGTGCGTGCCGGCCGATGAGGATTCGGAGCTGCAGCCGGCGAGTCCGAAAATTGCGGCGGAGGTTGCGAGGGTTGCGAGAAGCGTAAGCGGGAGTTTGCGGGCGGGACTGCACATGGATTTGAGTCACTGTGTGCGAGCGCGCGGATTCGTCCAGCGATTATCGGATTATCGGGAAAAGTTGTTCGTAAGGTGTGCGGGGAGTTGTTCGCGTGGGTGTGCAGGGCGTGGGTGTGCTGGTGGGCTTGCAGAGTGGAAGCGGATGGCTCGTGTTTGTTTGATGAGCGACTTGGGGCGAAAGCTGCGAAAGATGCGAAAAAAACCGGGAAAGCAACTGGCGTGCAGGCTGACAAGATTGAAGCCGATCAAATAGGATCAAATAGGGACAGGTTCTATAAAAGACAAACGATGAACAAGTTAAAAATTAAAGGTTAGGTTAAATTAATTGACACTTAACTGATGTTCCACAGCAGCGCGCTGGGAGAGCGGGCATCCCTGCCCTGCCCGCGAAATACCGTGCGCCCGCTTGGTGTATCTCGAAAATTCATCCGAAAATTCATCGCGGGCAAAGATGCCTTCGCTCCCAGGAAAGGCCGGCTGCGCAACATCAGTTACAAAACCTCTTTGGCTTGCAAACCCTTCGCGACGCAAAGACGGAAATCCGTGATGGGAACATGGCGGGCGTTGCGATTTTCCTGTGTTTGCAGGGAAACCGAATCTTCAAAGCCAGGCAAGGGAAAGGCGCCGTTGCGGTCCATTCCGCGCTGTTTTTGTTTTTCGCTTTCATCGGGGCGCACGAAATTTCCCATCGGGGCAATGCCCGTCGCAAAACGGGTGAGTGTTGTGCGGATGGCCTCGGGACTGTTGTCCACGCCGATCCAGTGCCGGCCCAGACGGTGCGCAGCCTCAAGCGTGGTGTCGGAACCGGAAAAGTAGTCGGGCACAAGGTCTCCCGGCTTCGACGAAGCGGCAACGATGCGCGCAAACAAGGCGGGGTTCTTTTCCGCCGGGTCGCTTTTCAGCTTTGCCCATTGCCCAAAACGGTCCGCCAGTCCTTCAGGCGCATCGCAATGCAAATATCAATGCAAACATCAATGCAAACAAACGGGAGCGCACCTCGCCACCTCGCCGGAGGTGAAACTCCGCTGTTTCACCACAAACGCCCCCGTCGAACTGTAAGCATCTTTCCCCATTTGTGTTTTGCCACTCGCGGATATCAATGGGCGGCACCATGCCGTCCAATAAAATTCTCCCTGCTCTGCTTCTCCCGCTTCTCACCCTATGCACCCCGCTCCTCTTCGCCGCGCCGCCTCCCGTCACGCTCGCGGAGGACGTCGAAACCTACACGCTCGACAACGGCGTCGTCGCCGCGCGCGTTTCCAAAGTCACCGGCGACCTCGTCTCGCTTCGCTACAACAACCTCGAACTGCTCGCCACCTCGCTCACGCCCGACACCAAACCCGCCGCGCAAGGCGACTCCCCCGCGAACAACCCCAACTGGCGCGCGCCCACCATCGGCGGCCACCAGCACGGCTACTGGTCGCACGACACGATGGGCGTCCGCGGCTCCGCGCCCGCCATCCCAAGCGTCACCATCGACCCCCGCGCCAACGGCGGCGAACGCGCCGAGGTCTCCATCAAAGCCATCGCCGCCAACGGTCGCAAACTCGGCACCGGCCCCGGCACCAATCCGGCCGAGGGAAACTTCGCCGCCGACATCGAAATCCGCTACACCCTCGGACGCGGCGACCCCGGCGTTTACACCTACTCGGTCTTTGAGCACAAACCCGAATACGCGCTCACCGCACTCGGCGAGGCGCGCTACTGCGCCAAACTCGCCGACTTCTTCGACTGGATGAGCGTCGATGCGCGCCGCGACCTGCATTTCCCAAAAGACCTGCGCACCGGCGACAAATATATCTACACCGCCGTCCAGTCCGCCAACCCCGCCTTCGGCTGGTCGAGCACCGCAAAAAAAGTCGGCCTCTTCTTCATCAACCCCTCGATGGAATACATGAGCGGCGGCCCCACCAAGGTCGAGCTTCTCGGTCACCGCGACACCAACGCCGTCGCCGCCCCCTGCGTCCTCAATTACTGGCGCAGCAGCCACTACGGCGGGGCCGAGGTCAACGTCGCCGCCGGCGAGGACTGGCGCAAAGTCGTCGGCCCATTCTTCATCTACGCCAACTCCGGCGACACCCCGCAGGCCATCTACGCTGACGCCCGCGCCCGCGCCGCCGCCGAAGCTGGCAAATGGCCCTACGCCTGGGTGCGTGGCGTCGATTACCCATCCGCCGCCGAACGCGTCACAGTCAAAGGCCGCCTCGTCCTCCGCGACGAAAACGCGCCAACGCCGCCCTCCTCCGCCCCCTTCACGCGCCTGACCGTCGGCCTCACCGCGGCCGACTACATCTCGCCCCGCCCGCCCGGCCCGGCGCCCGCGCCCGTCACCGGCTGGCAGCGTGACGCGAAATATTACCAATTCTGGGCCGCCGGCGCCCCCGACGGCGCCTTCGCGGTTCCCCACGTGCGCCCCGGACGCTACACCCTCCGCGCCATCGCCGACGGCGTGCTCGGCGAATTCGCCAAAGCCGACATCACCGTCGAACCCGGCAAACCCCTCGACCTTGGCGCGCTCACCTGGACTCCCGTCCGCCGCGGACGCCAGCTTTGGGACGTTGGCACCCCCAACCGCAACGCCTCCGAGTTCTTCATGTCCGAAAAGCACGACGACCCCGAAATCTCGTTCCGCTACGCCGCGCTCTTCCCGGACGACATCCGCTACATTATCGGCAAAAGCGCCCCCGCCCGCGACTGGTTCTTCCAGCACGTCCCGCACAACGAAAACCCCGCCGCCAAATCCGCGCCCTTCCGCGGCGCGAACACGCCTGGCCGCGCCGCGCCGCGCACCATCGTCTTCGACATGTCCGCCGCGCCCAAGGGCCTCGCCACGCTGCGCCTCGCCATCTGCGGCACCGGCGTGCGAAGCCTCGACGTCACGGTGAACGGGCAGCCCGCCGGCAAAATCGCCGCCCCCGCCGGCGACGGCACCATCACGCGCCACGGCACGCAAGGCATCTGGTATGAACGCGAGTTCACCTTCGACGCCGCGTTGCTCCGCGCCGGTGAAAACACCCTCGTGCTCACCGTCCCCGCCGGCCCCGTCAACAACGGCTTCATGTATGATTACCTGCGCCTCGAACTCGACGAAAACGCCACCGCCGCCGCCGCCGCTACCACCACCGCAGCCGCAGCCACCGCAGCAGCCACCACCGCCGCCGTTGCCACCGTCACGCGCCCCGGCATTTAGCACGAGAATCCAATCTCCCTTCCCATCCGTCATCCTCCCTTCCCATCCGCCAACTTCTCTCCCATCCGTCATCCTCCTTCTCACCCGCCATCCATCCTTCCACTTCCAATCCAGTCATCCTCATGAAAAAACTCCGCCTCCACACGTCCGCCCTCCGCGCACCCGGCCTCCTCGCCCTCGTTCGTCTCCTCACCCTCGCCCTCCTCCCGCTCCTGGCCATCCACGCCCTGCCGCTCCGCGGCGCGGACGCGCCCGTCACGCTCGCCGAGGACGCCGACACCTACACGCTCGCCAACGGCATCGTCACCGCGCGCGTTGCCAAAGCCTCCGGCGACCTCGTTTCGCTACGCTACAACAACCTCGAAATGCTCGCCACCTTCCTCACGCCCGACGGCGAGCCTGACCTCCAGCGCGACCCGCCCGGCGCGAATCCCAACGGCCTCAATCCCCGCATGACCGACCACCAATACGGCTTCTGGTCGCACGACGCGATGGGACCGCGCGGCACCGCGCCCGCCATCGCCCGCGTCACCATCGACCCCCGCTCCAACGGCGGCGAACGCGCCGAAGTCTCCGTCAAAGGCATCGCCGACGGACGCAAAATGGGCACCGGCCCCGGCGCCTCGCCCGACGGCCAGTTCGCCTCCGACGTTGAAATCCGTTTCACCCTCGGACGCGGCGACCCCGGCGTTTACACCTACTCCACCTTCGAGCACAGGCCGGAGCAGCCGCAAACCGCCATCGGCGAAGCGCGCTTCTGTGCCAAACTCGCCGACTTCTTCGACTGGATGAGCGTCGACGCGCGCCGCAACCTGCATTTCCCAAAAGAACTGCGCGCCGGCGACAAATACATCTACACCGCCCTCCAGTCCGCCAACCCCGCCTTCGGCTGGTCGAGCACCGCCAAAAAAGTCGGCCTCTTTTTCATCAACCCCTCGATGGAATACATGAGCGGCGGCCCCACCAAAGTCGAATTCCTCGGCCACCGCGACACCAACGCCGTCGCCGCCCCCTGCGTCCTCAATTACTGGCGCAGCAGCCACTACGGCGGGGCGCGTGTGGAAGTCGCCGCCGGCGAGCGCTGGAGCAAAGTCGTCGGCCCCTTCCTCATCTACGTAAACTCCGGCGACGACCCGCAGGCCATCTACGCCGACGCGAAAGCCCGCGCCGCCGCCGAAGCCGGCAAATGGCCCTACGCCTGGGTGCGCGGCGTCGATTACCCCTCCGCTGCCGAACGCGTCACAGTCAAAGGCCGCCTCGTCCTCCGCGACGAAAACGCGCCAACGTCATCACCATCGTCATCGCCGACACCGCCCGCCGCCGCCCCCTTCACCCGCCTCTCCATCGGCCTCACCGCGCCGGACAACGACTGGCAGCGCGACGCGAAAAACTACCAGTTCTGGGCCACCGGCGCCCCCGACGGCGCCTTCGCCATTCCCCACGTGCGCCCCGGCCGCTACACACTCCGCGCCATCGCCGACGGCGTGCTCGGCGAGTTTGCCAAAACCGACATCACCGTCGAACCCGGCAAACCCCTCGACCTCGGCGCGCTCACCTGGACCCCCGTCCGCCGCGGCCGCCAGCTCTGGGACATCGGCATCCCCAACCGCAACGCCTCCGAGTTCTTCATGTCCGAAAAACACGACGACCCCGAAATCTCCATCCGCTACGCCGCGCTCTTCCCGGACGACATCCGCTACACCGTCGGCAAAAGCGCCCCCGCCCGCGACTGGTTCTTCCAGCACGTCCCCCACAGCGAAGACCCCGCGGCGAAATCCTCGCCCTTCCGCGGCGCCGTCGCGCCGGGCCGCGCCGCGCCGCGCACCATCGCCTTCGACATGCCCGCCGCTCCCAAAGGCCGCGCCACGCTGCGCCTCGCCATCTGCGGCACCGGCGCCCGCGCCATCGACATCGCGGTGAACGGGCAGCCCGCCGGCAAAATCGACGGCCTCCCCGGCGACGGCACCATCACGCGCCACGGCACCCAAGGCATCTGGTATGAGCGCGAATTCGCCTTCGACGCCGCGCTGCTCCGCGCCGGCGAAAACACCCTCGTGCTCACCATCCCCGCCGGCCCCGTCAACAACGGCATGATGTATGACTACCTCCGCCTCGAACTCGACGAAACCGCCACCCGCACCCTCTTCATCGCCGGCGACTCCACCGCCGCCAACGGCAACATCAACGCCATCGGCTGGGGCAAAATGGCCGGCGATTATTTCGACCCCGCCAAAATCGCCGTCGTCAACCTCGCCCGCGGCGGCCGCAGCAGCCGCACCTTCATCACCGAAGGCCACTGGGACCGCCTCCTCGAAGCCGCCTCCCCCGGCGACATCGTCCTCATCCAGTTCGGCCACAACGACGGCTCCGAAATCAACCACGAACGCCGCGCCCGCGGCTCCCTCCCCGGCCTCGGCGAAGAGACGCAGGAAATCGACAACAAACTCACCAAACAGCACGAAACCGTTCACACCTTCGGCTGGTACATGCGCAAAATGGTCGCCGACGCCCGCGCCAAAGGCATGTGGCCCGCCCTCCTCACCCTCACCGTGCGCAATTACTGGAAAGACGGCCGCGTCGAGCGCGGCTCCGGCCGCTACGACGAATGGATTCGCCAGATCGCCGAATCGGAAAAAGTCCCCCTCGTCGACCACACCCGCCTCATCGCCGACCGCTACGAACAACTCGGCCACGAGGAAGTGAACGCCTTCTTCCCCAACGACCACGTCCACACCAGCGCCGCCGGCGCGCGCCTCAACGCCGCCCTCGCCGTCAGCGGCCTCAAAGGCCTGCGCGAACAATGGCTCATCGCCGCCCTCTCGCACGCCGGACGCCAGATACCCGTCGCCGCGCCCTCCGCCGTCCTCATCCCCCCGCAGCCCCCCCCGCAAGGCGTTGACCGCGACGAACGCGAAATCTTTGGCCGGTGGCTCAATCTCCCCGTCCCCGCCGACCCCAGGCTGCCCACCATCTGGCTCATCGGCGACTCCACCGTGCGCAACGGACGCGGCACCGGTTACAACAAAGAATTCGGCTGGGGCGACCCCTTCGCGAAATACTTCTATCCCGCCCGCGTCAACGTGGTGAACCGCGCCGTCGGCGGCACCGGCGCCCGCACCTTCCACGTCCAATGGTCGCGCATCCTCCCCCAGCTCAAGGCCGGTGACGTCGTCATCATGCAATTCGGCCATAACGACAACGGCGCGCGCGGCGCCCTGCGCGGCACCGGCGACGAAACCGAGCAGCGCGAAAACCCCGCCACCAAGCAATCCGAAACCGTGCACACCTTCGGCTGGTATCTGAAACAATACATCGCCGAAATCCGCGAAAAAGGCGCGCACCCCGTCATCTGCTCCCTCGTGCCGCGCAACCGCTGGACCGACGGCAAAGTGGGCCGTGGCGACGCCAGTCACGGCGGCTGGGCGCGCACCGCCGCCGAGGAAACCAACACCCCCTTCATCGACCTCAACAGCCTCATCGCCGACTACTACGACACGATCGGCCAGGAGCAAACCTCCGCGCTCTTTGCGGACAAGACCACGCACACCAACTGGGACGGCGCCGTGATCAACGCCCAAATCGTAGCCCGCGCCCTCCGCGCCCTCCCGGACAACCCCACCGCCGCCTTCATGCGCCCCGGCATGTAGCCGCCGCGCCGCTGCCTGCCGCTACCACTGCCGCCGCCCGGTGCCACCACTGCCGCCGCCCGGTGCCACCCGTTGCCGCTCGCCATCGCCGCCATCGCCGTCGCCCCCACTCGATTTAAGTCGATATAAGTCGACTTAAATCGACTTACATCGACTCGCACCACCCATCACCTGCCGCCCACCACCATCACCCGCCACCCATTACCCGCCGCTCACCGCTCACCGCTCACCGTCCACCGCCCGCCGCTCACCGCTCCCATGAAAAAACCACCCGCCGCCACGCCCGACGCCACGCCGTTCGCCACGCCGCCCGCTCCGCCTCCCGCCACGCCAAACATCATCACGCGCCGCGCCCTGCTCAAAACCGCCGTCGCCGGTCTCGGCGCGGCGATGCTCTCGCCGCTGTTTCGCGGACGCGCCCACGCCGCCCCCGCCTGGCCCGAAGGCCCCTCCATCGGCACAACCCACGGCAAAGTGCGCGGCTACATCGACGAAGGCATCCACGCCTTCAAAGGCATCCCCTACGGCGCCGACACCGCCCCGCGCCGCTTCAAGGCGCCGCTGCCCCCCGAACCCTGGACCGGCGTGCGCGAAGCCCTGCGCTTCGGCCCCCGCGCCCCCCAACCCGGACGCGCCCAATCCTCCGCCTCCGGCGGCTCATCGCCCGACCCCGTCAGCGAAGACTGCCTCTACCTGAACGTCTGGACCCCCGGCCTCGACCCCCGCGCAAAACGACCGGTGATGGTCTACATCCACGGCGGCGGCTACAACTCCCTCTCGGCCAACGACCCCCTCTACGACGGCGTGCGCCTCTGCCGCCGCGGCGACGTCGTTGTCGTCACCCTCAACCACCGCCTCAACGTCTTCGGTTACCTCTACCTCGCCGAACTCGGCGGCCCCGAATTTGCCGACTCCGGCAACACCGGCCAGCTCGACCTCATCCTCGCCCTCGAATGGGTGCGCGACAACATCGCCACATTCGGCGGCGACCCCGCGCGCGTGCTCATCTTTGGCGAATCCGGCGGCGGCGCGAAAAACGCCTGCCTCATGGGCATGCCCCGCGCCATGGGCCTCTTCCACCGCGCCGCCTCCTCAAGCGGCGAAACCGTCACCGCCTCGCGCCCCGACACCGCCACCCGCCGCGCCGAAGCCGTCCTCAAAGCCCGCGGCCTCGACCGCGACCGCGTCGCCGCGATCAAAACCGTGCCCATGCGCGACCTCATCGAAGCCGGCCGCGCCTCCGGCTACAACGGCCCCGTGCTCGACGGACGCTCACTCCCCCGCCACCCCTTCCACCCCGACGCCCCCGCCTTCTCCGCGCACATCCCCTTCATGGTCGGCACCAACAAAGACGAAGCCCGCCTCCTCATTGGCCGCGGCAACCCCGCCATGTTCGACCTCACCTGGGAAACCCTGCAATCCAACCTCGCCAAATACTCCGAAAAAATGGGCGCCCTCGACCTCGCCGACGTCATTGCCATGTATCGCCGCGAGCACCCCGGCTACTCCGCGAGCGACGTCTTCTTTGCCGCCACCACCGACTCGCGCGACTGGCGCCCCGCCCTCGTCGAAATCGAACGCCGCGCCGCGCTCCCCCCCGGCTCCGCCCCCACCTATTCCTACGAACTGCACTGGGGTTCCCCGGTCACGCCCCGCATGAAAGCGCACCACGCCCTCGACCTCCCCCTCCTCATGGACAACATCACCCTCTCCAGCCGCCTGACCGGCACCGCCCCCGACGCCTACGAAATGGCCGCCATGATCAGCGAAACCTACATCGCCTTTGCCCGCACCGGAAACCCCAACAACCCCAAAATCCCCGACTGGCCCCCCTACGACCTGAAACGCCGCGCCACGATGGCCTTCGACCTCCCTCCGCGCCTCATCGACGACCCCCGTGCCGCCGCCCGCAAACTCTTCTCTCAAGTCCCCTATGAAAACCCAGGCACCTGACCCTTCGCACCCCGCGCCCGCCTGCCCCGTAACGCCGTGCCCCGTGCCCGCCCGCTTCGTAGCGCCGCACCCCGCGTCCGCCCGCCCCGCGCTGCCCTGCCGCGCGTCAGCCCGCTCCGTAGCGTCGCGCCGCGTAGCGCCGTGCCACGCCCTCCTCCTGCCCATCGCCGCCGCGCTCTGCGCCACCGCACTCTACACCACCGCGCTGGCCCAACCATCGCCGCCAACTTCACCGTCATCGCCGCCGCCAACCTCACCGACATCGCTCCCACCGACATCACCGTCATCGTCGTCACCGACATCGCCACCATCATCGTCACCGACATCGCCGACGTCACCGCCGCCCCCATCGACATCGCCCCCACCACCGCCGCTGCCGACACACCGCTTCGACTTCGGTCCCGGCGCCACCGCGCCAGGCTTCACGCAAGTGCGCGCCGACACCCCCTATTCCGACGCGCTCGGCCACGGCTTCGACCCCGGCGCGCTCCCCCGCGAAACCGACCGCGGCGGCGACGCCCTGCGCGGCGATTTTGTGACCACCGGCGACAGCGGCGCGCCATTCAAGTTCTCCGTTGCCCTCCCCGAAGGCAACTACCGCGTGACCGTCACGCTCGGCGACGCCGCTGGCGAATCCCTGACCACCGTCAAAGCCGAGACAGGCCGCCTCATGCTGGAACGCATCGCCACCCCCGCCGCCCGCTTCGAAACCCGCGCCTTCCTCGTCAACACGCGCAACGCGCGCCTCTCCCCCGGCAACCGCATCAAACTCGACGTGCGCGAATGGGACGCCGCCGCCGACCGCGCCGTCACCGCCACCTGGGACGACCGCCTCACCCTCCAATTCAGCGACGCGCGCCCCTGCCTCTGCGCCATCGAAATCGAGCCGGCCCCCGACGCGATCACGGTCTTCCTCATAGGCGACTCCACCGTCACCGATCAAGGCACCGAACCCTTTGGCACCTGGGGCCAGCAACTCCCCCGCTGGTTTGCCCCGCCCGTCGCCATCGCCAACCACGCCGAATCGGGCCAGACCCTGAAAGCCTTCCGCTTCCAACGCCGCTGGGACAAAGTCATGGCCCTGATGAAACCCGGCGACTACGTATTCATGCAATTCGGCCACAATGACCTCAACCAACGCGGCCACGACGCCATGTGGCCGACTGCCGACAAGGCCGGCGACTGGATCAACACGCATGCGGACGCCGCCACCGACTACCAATGGCTGCTCGCCGCCTATGCCGTCGAAATAAAACGCCGTGGCGGCACCCCCGTGATCGTCTCGCCCATGACAAAAATCGACCGACGCAGCGGCCGGTTAAACACGCCCGGCCTTGGCGCCTACCCCGCAGCCGCCCGCGAAGCCGCGCGCCTCGCCGGCGCCGCCCTCATCGACCTCAACGCGATGAGCGAGGAAGTCGTGCGCGCCCTCGGAGAAAAAGCCGCGCCCCTCGCCTACGTTGACGGACTGCACACCAACACCTATGGCGGCTACCTCTACGCGCGCTGCATCGTGGAAGGCATTCGACGCGCGCTCCCCGCTCTCGCGCGCCACCTCGCCCCGGACGCGGACGATTTCACCCCCGCCCGCCCCCGCCCCCTCCCCGCCGACTACAAAATCCCCCCCGACCCCCGTATCGAGTTACCCCGCCCCCCCGGCTTCCCACCCCGCCCGCCCGCCCCGGCCAGATGAAACCATT
>JAISGL010000487.1 GCA_031263125.1 Opitutaceae bacterium
CCGCCGCCGCGCTCCTCGCGCAGGCGGACGATTTCTGGCAAAACCGCAGCGGCGTCCCCTACGGACGCGTGCGCGTGCCCGACCGCGAAATCCAGGACCTGCTCGACGCCTCCGCCCGCGGCATCTGGCAGGCCCGCGAAATCCGCGACGGAAAAATCTGTTTCCAAGTCGGCCCCACCCGCTACCGCGGACTCTGGATCGCCGACGGCGCCACCCTCCTCGAAACCGCCGCCATGCTCGACCGCGGCGCCGAGGCGCGCGACGGCGTCGAGCACACCCTCTCGCAACAACAGCCCGACGGACGCTTCGAAGTCATCAAAAAATTCTGGAAGGAAAACGGCATCGTCCTCTGGACCTGCGTCCGCCACGCGCACCTCACGCAAGACAAGGCATGGCTCGCCTCCACCTGGCCGCGCCTCATGCAAACCGCCGCCTTCATCAAACGCCTCCGCGCCGACGCCCTCGCCAACGACACCCCGCTCGACGACGGCCTCATCCCCGGCGGCTTCATTGACGGCGGACTCCAGGGCCGCACAACAAAATACGCAAACGGCCACCTCCCCGAATACTCCAACACCGTCTGGAACCTCGCCGGCCTGAAAGCCCTCGCCGGCGCCGCCCGCTGGCTCGGCAAAACCGCCGACGCCGCCGCACTCCAGGCCGAATACGACGACTTCTTCGCCGCCTTCCAAAAAGCCGCCGCCCGCGACCTCGCCACCGACGACTTTGGCAACCGCTACCTCCCCTGCGTCATCCCCCCCGAAGACCGCGACCCGCTCCCGCAACGCGCCCAATGGGCGTTTTGCCAGGCCGTTTATCCCGGCCAGATTTTCGACCGCGACGACCCCATCGCCACCGGCACCCTCGCCATGCTCCACGCCACGCTCCAGCAAGGCATGGTCATGGGCACCGGCTGGATTGACTACGGCATCTGGACCTACTTCGCCGGCTTCCACGGCCACGCCAGCCTCTGGACCGGCGACCCCGCGCGCGCCGCCGACGCCCTCTACGCCTTCGCCAACCACGCCTCCCCGCTCCTCAACTGGCGCGAAGAGCACCCGCCCCGCGACTACCAGCCCGACCTCTACGTCGGCGACATGCCGCACAACTGGGCCAGCGCGCTCTTCCTCGAACTCGCCATCCACCTCATCGCCCTCGACCGCGGCGACGAGTTGCACCTCCTCGAAGGTCTGCCTGCCGAATGGCTCCGCCCCGGCGCCGAATTGCAACTCGACGCCATCGCCACGCCCTTTGGCAAACTCGCCCTCGCGCTCCGCGTCAACGCCGCCGGCGACGCCGCCACGCTGACGGTTGCCCCGCTCACCGACGGCGCGTGCGCCGCGCTCGTCGTCCACGCCGGCGACTGGTCCGCCGCGCCCGGAAACCCCATCCGCCTCGACCCGCGCCACCCCGCGCGCCTCGTCCTCCCCCTGCGCCGCCCCCGCCGCCGGCACCGCCGCCAGCACCACCGCTCCCCCGGTTCCGGCCCGACTTAAGTCGATTGCAATCGATTGCAATCGACTTAAGTCGGGCCGGAACCGGGGGAGCGGTGGTGCTGGCGGCGGTGCCGGCGGCGGGGGCGGCGCAGGGGGAGGACGAGGCGCGCGGGGTGGCGCGGGTCGAGGCGGATGGGGTTTCCGGGCGCGGCGGACCAGTCGCCGGCGTGGACGACGAGCGCGGCGCACGCGCCGTCGGTGAGCGGGGCAACCGTCAGCGTGGCGGCGTCGCCGGCGGCGTTGACGCGGAGCGCGAGGGCGAGTTTGCCAAAGGGCGTGGCGATGGCGTCGAGTTGCAATTCGGCGCCGGGGCGGAGCCATTCGGCAGGCAGACCTTCGAGGAGGTGCAACTCGTCGCCGCGGTCGAGGGCGATGAGGTGGATGGCGAGTTCGAGGAAGAGCGCGCTGGCCCAGTTGTGCGGCATGTCGCCGACGTAGAGGTCGGGCTGGTAGTCGCGGGGCGGGTGCTCTTCGCGCCAGTTGAGGAGCGGGGAGGCGTGGTTGGCGAAGGCGTAGAGGGCGTCGGCGGCGCGCGCGGGGTCGCCGGTCCAGAGGCTGGCGTGGCCGTGGAAGCCGGCGAAGTAGGTCCAGATGCCGTAGTCAATCCAGCCGGTGCCCATGACCATGCCTTGCTGGAGCGTGGCGTGGAGCATGGCGAGGGTGCCGGTGGCGATGGGGTCGTCGCGGTCGAAAATCTGGCCGGGATAAACGGCCTGGCAAAACGCCCATTGGGCGCGTTGCGGGAGCGGGTCGCGGTCTTCGGGGGGGATGACGCAGGGGAGGTAGCGGTTGCCAAAGTCGTCGGTGGCGAGGTCGCGGGCGGCGGCTTTTTGGAAGGCGGCGAAGAAGTCGTCGTATTCGGCCTGGAGTGCGGCGGCGTCGGCGGTTTTGCCGAGCCAGCGGGCGGCGCCGGCGAGGGCTTTCAGGCCGGCGAGGTTCCAGACGGTGTTGGAGTATTCGGGGAGGTGGCCGTTTGCGTATTTTGTTGTGCGGCCCTGGAGTCCGCCGTCAATGAAGCCGCCGGGGATGAGGCCGTCGTCGAGCGGGGTGTCGTTGGCGAGGGCGTCGGCGCGGAGGCGTTTGATGAAGGCGGCGGTTTGCATGAGGCGCGGCCAGGTGGAGGCGAGCCATGCCTTGTCTTGCGTGAGGTGCGCGTGGCGGACGCAGGTCCAGAGGACGATGCCGTTTTCCTTCCAGAATTTTTTGATGACTTCGAAGCGTCCGTCGGGCTGTTGTTGCGAGAGGGTGTGCTCGACGCCGTCGCGCGCCTCGGCGCCGCGGTCGAGCATGGCGGCGGTTTCGAGGAGGGTGGCGCCGTCGGCGATCCAGAGTCCGCGGTAGCGGGTGGGGCCGACTTGGAAACAGATTTTTCCGTCGCGGATTTCGCGGGCCTGCCAGATGCCGCGGGCGGAGGCGTCGAGCAGGTCCTGGATTTCGCGGTCGGGCACGCGCACGCGTCCGTAGGGGACGCCGCTGCGGTTTTGCCAGAAATCGTCCGCCTGCGCGAGGAGCGCGGCGGCGG
>JAISGL010000003.1 GCA_031263125.1 Opitutaceae bacterium
GTCTGCCCCCACGGGGTTTCCCATTCGCGCCAGTTTTCGTTGGGGAAGCCGAACATGGTGTTGCGCGCGATGATGCCGGTGGCGTCGGCGCCCATCGCGTCGAGCAAGTCGTCCCCGACCAGGCCCAGCATCTGGTAGGGTTCGTGGACCTTGACCGGCGTGTCCGCGAGGCCGAAACGCCGCCGCAACGCGGCGACGACGCTCACGTGGATGCCGGTGACGGCGGTGCTGCCGAAGTCAACGGCGACGGGGCCGGATTGATGATTGATGGCGCGGCAGATTTTTTCACGGGATGTCATTTGCATAAAAATATGGATCGGCAGGGCGGACGGTGGCGGAGCGGGCGATGGCTGGGCAGGCGATGGCTGGGCGGGCGATGGTGGCGCGAGTAGTGGTGAGGCGAGTGATGGCGAGATGGCAACGCAGCCTACACTTTCCTCGTTAAGTGAAAATTATCCCTCCCTCCCTCCCTTCCTCCCTCCCTCCCTTCCTCCCTCCCTCCCTCGCTTCCTCATTCTCGCACTCCCTCACTCCCTTATCCCTCACTCACTCTTTCGTCACTTAACGGGTTAAGTCTTTGAGTCTTTTACTTCATCAGTCTGACGGATGAGCATTTTTGCGGATGAACATATAAAACTCATCAGCTCTTAATATAAAACCCATGACCCTTAATACAAAACTGCTCACCACACTGAAACATCCCCTTGCGATCACCATGTGGGATTTTTCGTGGCTCGAACGCCGCTGGTCCGGCGCCGGTTACGAGGATTGGGACGAGGCGCTCGACGGCCTCGTCGAACGCGGTTACGACGCCGTGCGCATCGACGCCTATCCGCACCTCGTGGCCGCCGGCGCGCGGAACGAATGGGAAATCATCCCGCCGTGGAACCAGGAAGAATGGGGCAGTCCCGCGCGCCTGCCCGTGCGCGTGCTTCCCGCGCTGACCGATTTTATTAAAAAATGCCGCGACCGCCGCCTGCGTGCCGGCCTCTCGACCTGGTTTCAAAACGACACCACGCGCCGGCATCTCACGATTGCCAGCCCGCGCGCCCACGCGGACATCTGGCTCGCCGTGCTCGACCACATCGCCGCCGCGGGCCTGCTCGACAGCATCCTCTATCTCGACCTCTGCAACGAGTGGCCGCTCAACTGCTGGGCGCCGTTTTTCAAAAACACCGGCGGCAACGACCGCGACTGGCGCGCGCCCGCCTCGCTCGCCTGGTTGCGCGAAGCCACGGAGTTGATTCGCAAAAAACACCCCGCGCTTCCGCTCACCACCTCGCTCACCACATGTATTGACCCGGCGGATACAAAAGGCGCCGATCCCGACTTCATGGATTTCCTCGCCATTCACCAATGGATGGGCAGCGCGACCGATTTCAACGAACGCGCCGGATATAATTTCGAGCGCTTCTCCCCCGCCGGCTTTGAAAACCTGTCGGCGCGCGTTGTGCGGCTTTACCGCAGTGACCCCGAATATTGGAAAAATCTTTTCGCGCCGCACATTGATTCATTCGCGGAGTGGAGCCGCGCCACGGGCAAGCCGCTCGTGACCACCGAAGGCTGGGCGATTGTTGATTATAAAGACTGGCCCGGCCTCGACTGGGAGTGGGTGAAGGAGTTCAACGCGTGGGCGGTGGAGCGCGTCATTGCGAGCGGCCGCTGGGCGGCGATTTGCACGAGCAATTTCTGCGGCCCGCAATTCCGCGGCATGTGGCGCGACATCGCCTGGCACCGCGCCCTCACCGAAAAAATCCACGCGGGGAAATTGCCGGAGTAAACGCGCAAAAAAAACGCCAGTGCCGGCGGCAACAAGCGCCAAGGGCGCGGCGGTATAACAGCACGGCCCATCGGGCCGGATTTTTGAATCGCAACGAATGAGGGCTGAAAGCCCGGTGAAAAAAATGCCAGCGCAAAAAGTGCCGGCATTTCCATGCCGCCATTTTCACCATGCGAGGTTGTGCCCGAAATTTTCAGCGCCCACCACTTGACAGGTGTAAGCCAATGGCGCACAGTCAGGACATGATATTCATCCGCCTTGCTTCATTTGAGAAGTCCGCTTCACAACTCTTTTCAGAGACGGACATTATTGATTTGGAGCTTGCGCTGATTGAACATCCCGAGGCTGGCGACATAATACCGCGAGGCAAAGGACTTCGCAAAATCCGCCGTCCGGCCAAGGGCCGCGGCAAGCGCGGTGGCGCGCGGGTGATTTATTACCATGTCGCCAGCGACAGCCGCATTTATCTCGTTTTTGCCTATGCCAAAAACGAGCAGGAAAACATAACCGAAAAACAACTGAAACAATTGGGAGATTTGCTATGAACGACAAAGATTTTGAAGGATTGCTTGAAGGCGTGCGCCAGCTCAAAGCCGCGCTCAAAGGGGATAAAAACGTTATTGCCCGCGTCGATCGCATCGAGCCTGACTCCGTTGCGGCCATCCGCGCGAAACTGCGCCTCAGCCAGACCGAATTTTCAAACGCTTTCGGCATCAGCTGTGCCACGTTGCGCAACTGGGAACAAGGCCGTCGCCAGCCGACCGGTCCCGCACGCGCATTGCTTCGCGTTGCCCAAAGGCACCCGAAAGCCGTGCTCGAATCGGTGCTTTGATTTGCAATTATCGCCGCGTCCGCGCTCTCGCGCGCCTGCGCGCCCGCGCTGCCTTGCCTCGAAAATTATCGACTGCCGCTCCTGCCTACTCTGCCCCGAAAGCAGGTCGGTTGACGCTCCGAAAAACCGCCTGTTGCCGCGCCGCCGCCTGTCCCGGATAAAAAAACGCATGCACACCTCCCGCACCTCCAGCTCTTCCCGCACCTCCAACATCTCCAGCTCTTCCCGCACCTCCAGCTCTTCCCGCACCTCCAGCACCTCCCGCTCCACCCGCCGCCATTTTCTTGGTCAACTCGCCATCGCCGGAGGCGCGCTCGCCGCCGGCAGACTGAAACTCCCCGCCGCCGACACCCCGCCAACCACGCCGCCCGCATCGCCCACGCCGCCCACGCCAACCCCATCACCCGCATCACCCCCGCCGCCCCCGCCGCCCGCGTCACCCGCATCGCCATTCACGCTCCCCTACCCGCCCGGTGACATTTCCGATTTCAGCCGCCGCCTGCGCCCCGTCGGACGCGTCCTCGAAACCGAGGACTATTACGTCTGGTGCAACAGCCCCATTTACGACGCCGACGGCTCGGGCCGCATGCACGTTTATTACTCGCGCTGGCCCGCCAGACACGGCATGGGCGGCTGGATCAACCGCTGCGAAATCGCCCACGCCACCGCCGCCTCGCCCGAGGGACCGTTCGAGTTCGTGAGCGTCATCGCCGCGCCGCGCGCCGGCCACTTCGACGCCACCACGTGCCACAACCCCAGCGTCCATTACCTCGACGGAAAATATTACCTCTACTACATGGGCACCTCCGACGGCCAGCTCGCCAGCAAACGCATCGGCTGCGCCATCGCGAAAAACCCCGCCGGCCCCTGGACGCGTTGCGACGAACCCCTCCTCCACCCCGGCCCCCCCGGCGCGTGGGACGACCTCTGCAACACCAACCCCGCCCTCATCAAGCACCCCGCGCGAAACGAATACTGGCTCTATTACAAAGCCCTCAAGCGCGACGAATATTTCGCCCCCGCGCCCAAAGGCACGCGCATCCGCGGCAACCGCCGCTACGGCCTCGCCATCTCCGCCACCCCCGAAGGCCCCTTCAAAAAACACGACGCCAACCCCGTGCTCGACTTCGCCCCCCTCGGCGAAAACAAACAACTCGAAGACGCCTTCGTGTGGACCGAGGACGGCGCGATAAAACTCATCTGCCGTGACATGGGCTTCTATGATCACTTCGCCGGCCTGCTCCTCGAATCCAAGGACGGCCTCCACTTCGACCGCCCCAAAATCGCCTACGGCGGCGCATCCGTCTACAACCTCAACGAACCGCCTGCGCCCCGGCACCTCAGCCGCTACGGACGTTTTGAGCGCCCGCAATTCCTCATGCGCGACGGCAAACCCGAATACCTCTTCACCGCCGCGCAAGGTGGCCGTCACATGACCGCCAGCGGCTTCGTCTTCAAAGTCGCGTAACCGCCCCCGAAACGCCGCCCATCGCCCGCCGCCCATCGCCCGTCGCACGCCGCCTGCCGCCTCGCAACCGCCGCCCCGCCGCCCGGCGCGCCCGGGGCGCCGCCGGCGGGCGAGGCGCAGCCCCCCCCGCGGCGGGCAAACCCG
>JAISGL010000070.1 GCA_031263125.1 Opitutaceae bacterium
TCCCATCGCTGCAAATCTTAGTGGTACCTGTAAAAAAGTACAGGTAAAATTATTGTTAAATTATCATATATCGTTCCGCAGCATTTTCCTTGCCGAACACTTCTGGGTCAGGCCCTACGCACCGCGTAATATCAGTTATATTGTTATTTTATATATACGGAATTTCCGTCGAGCCAGGTTTGGGCCGCAGTGAGGTCGTCATCCCAGAGCACAAGGTCGGCGTCGGCGCCGGGCGCGATGCGGCCTTTCCGGTCGAGGCCGAGGATTCGGGCGGGGTTGAGCGTACCCATCGCCCATGTCTGCGCCGGCAGGAGCGGGAGCCATTTGAGGAGGTTGGCCATGCCCCGGTCCATGGTGAGCGCACTGCCGGCAAGCGTGCCTTTGGTGGCGTGGCGGGCGGCGGTACCGGGGGACACGTTTATCGGGAACCCCCACGGCGTGTCGTAGGTTCCCGCGGGAAGGCCGGCGCCGATGTTCGAGTCGGTGATGAGGATGACGCCCCGCCATGATTTCGCGGCAAGCGCGGCGCGGATCGCCGCCGGATGCGCATGGACGCCATCCGCGATAAAGTCCACCGTGACACGCGGGTCGGCGAGCACCGCCTCGACCACGCCAACCGGACGCACGCCGGGGTCGGTTTCGGGCGGCGAATAAAATACATCGTAGAAATGCGTGGCATGGCGCGCGCCGGCCTCGATGGCGGCTTCGGTTTGTTCGACGCCGGCGCGTGTGTGGGTGAGGAAAACGGAGACGTTTTTTTCCCTCAGACGGCGGATGACCGGGATGATGCCGGGCGTGTCCGGGCTGATCGACATGGCGATGACCCGGTTTCCGCACGCCGCCAGCAACCCGTCCAACAGCTCCACGTCACCGGGCAGCGTGGGGCAGGCCGCGCCTCCAACGGCCATGAAGGGTCCCTCGATGTGCAGGCCCGGGATGAAAACTCCGCCAGCCGTGGGAATCGCGGCAGCGATTTCGCCGAGGGCGGCGATCCAGCCATCATGAATTTGCGGGACGATGGTGGGAAGCACCGTGGTGACGCCGAAGCGGGCGAGTTCCCGCGCGGCGGCGCGCAAGCCGTCCGGCCCGGATTCGTAGAGGTGGCGCATAATCCCGTGTGTGTGGATGTCGATCAAGCCGGGCGAGAGCCGCCGCCCGCCGGCTTCGACGACTTGATCCACGCCGGCTGTCGCAATGGAGCGCGGCGCGCCAATGGATGCGATGCGTCCATCGCGAACGAGCAGATCGCCCGGCTGGATTTGCCCGCCGGGGACAATGACAAGTGCGTCGCGAATGAGTAATGATGACATGAGGGAGTGAGGGAAAGGGGAGTGAAGGATGAGGAATGAAGGAATGGGGAAGAATGGATGAGGGATGAGGGAATAAGGAAGGATGAGGGGATGAGGAAGGAGGAATGGGAAAGAAGGGATGAGGGGATGAGGGTGTTTTTTGCAGCGCGGACTTCCAAGTTTGCGGTGGTGGGCAAATGCGGGCGTGGGCGTGTGGTTATGCGGGCGTGTGGTTATAAAAGGCTGGAAGTTCGCGCCACAGAAACGCTGCGAAAAACGCTATTAAAAACACTGCAAAAAACGTCTCAACTTGTGTGCGAATTGTATGCGAATTGTGTGCGCCTTGAATGCGATTTGAATGCGATTTGAATGCGAATTGGAAATGTTGGATGGCGATTTTCGGGTTTTTCGGGGATTTTCAGGGATTCACCGTGATGATTTTCGCGCCGGTCTTCGCGAGGCGGCTCATGACGGCGGCGGGCGCGCCTGCGCTGGTGATGAAGCCGGTGACATTCGCCAGGGCGCCGGAGCAGGCCAGCGCGGTGACGCCGATTTTGCCGTGGTCGGCGAGGACGTAGGAGCGTCCGGCCATGCGCCGCATCAGTTTGTCAACACGGGCGAGGCGCATGTCGGAATTGTATATTTTTCCGTCAAGCCCGATGCCGTCGGCCCCTTGGAAAACGATGTCGGCGGCAAACAGCTCAAGGCAGTGCTCCGTGACCGGGCCGGTAAGGTCGGGGCTGCCTCGGCGGAGCGTGCCGCCGAGCAGGATGACCTCGACGCCGGCGGCATGTTGCAACTCCGAGGCGACGGCGAGGCTGGGCGTGATGACGGTGAGGTTTTCGCCATCCTGCAGGAGGCTCGCAAGCTCAAGCGTGGTGGTGCCGTTGTCGAGGATTATGCGCTGGCCCGGAAGGACGAGTTTGCGCGCCTCGGCGGCGATGGCGCGCTTGGCGGCGCGGTTGGCCGCGCGACGGTCGCGGTAATCGAATTCGAGAATCATGCGCTCGGTGAGGATGGCGCCGCCATGCGTGCGTTGCACGTGCGACTGGCGTTCGAGCGCATCGAGGTCGCGGCGGATGGTCATTTCGCTGACACCGAATTCGCGGGCAAGCTCCGAGATGGTGGCACCGGGCTGCTCGGCGAAGCGTTCGCGTATTTTGTTCTGGCGCGCGACCAAAGGGAGATTTTTCACGGCAGAGTGCGTTTTGGATTGCGTTGGATTACGTTGGAAAACGTCAGGCATATGCCGGTGATGCACGGAAATCCACATCATTGTTTGGCCGCCCGATTGTCTGGCCGCTTCCGCCTGTTCCGCTCCATTTCGCCCCGGCAAAACAACACCCCGGCAAAACAATTTAACCGCGCCGCGTCTGTCCGCGCCGCGTTTGGCTCGCAAAATGCAGTAGTGTGGTTCATCCGTTTCCAATAACACCATGCCAGAAACCTCCGCCACGCCCGCCACGTCCGCTTCCCCTGCCACGCCCGCCGCCTCCGCCAGCGCGCTCGCGCCACCCGGCATCCTCCTCATCGACGACGACCCGGAAGTGCGCTACTCGCTCTCGCGCGTCCTCTCCTCGCGCCACCACAACATCCTCGAAGCCTCCAGCGGGGAGCAAGGCATCGCCATCGTCAAAAAATCGCCGCCCGCCCTCATCTTTCTCGACGTGCGCATGGGCGGCATGAGCGGCATCGAGGCGCTGCAACACATCCGCTCCGCCAACCCGCAGCAAATGGTCATCCTCATGACCGCCTTCGGCACCGCCCAGACCGCCATCGAGGCCATGAAATACGGCGCGTTTGATTACATCATGAAACCCTTTGACCCGCAAAAGGTGCTCACGCTCGCCGAAAACGCCCTCAAGGCCCACGCCGACATCCGCGCCGCCAGCGACTACAAACCCACCATCACCAGCGACGACATAAAGGAAGGCATCGTCGGCAGCTCGCAACCCATGCAGGACGTCTTCAAAAGCATCGGCCAGGTCACCGCCAGCGACGTCACCGTGATGATCACCGGCGAAAGCGGCACCGGCAAGGAACTCGTCGCGCGCTCCATCTGGAAACACAGCCACCGCGCCGCCAAACCCTTCATCGCCGTCAACTGCGCCGCCATCCCCGACAACCTCATCGAAAGCGAACTCTTCGGGCACGAAAAAGGCTCCTTCACCGGCGCGACCAACCAGCGCATCGGCAAGTTTGAACTCTGCGACGGCGGCACGATTTTCCTCGACGAAATCGGCGACATGGCCCTCGCCACCCAGACCAAAATCCTGCGCGTCCTCCAGCAGGGCGAAATCCAGCGCGTCGGCGGCGCCGGGACCATCAGGGTCGACGTCCGCATCCTCGCCGCGACGAACAAGGACCTCGAAACGATGATCCGCGAAAAAATCTTTCGCGAAGACCTGTATTATCGCCTCAACGTCGTGCGCATCCGCATGCCCGCCCTGCGTGACCGTGCCGGCGACATCCCCCAGCTCGTCGATTTCTGCGTGCAAAACCTCGCGCGCCAGAAAAAAACGCGTGTTCGCAAAGTTTCCCCCGAGGCGATGGCCGTGCTCACGCGTTACCGCTGGCCCGGCAACGTCCGCGAACTCGAAAACATGATCTACCGCAGCGCCGTCATCGCGCAAGGCGACACGATCCTCCTCAAGGACCTGCCGAGGGAAATACGCGACGCGGCATCCGCGAGCGCCGTGCCTGCGAGCGCCGTGCCTGCAAGCGTCACGCCGTGGAGCGCCGCATCCGCGAGCGTTGCACCGGGGAACGCCGCATCCGCGGGCCTTGCGTCTGGGAGTGTCGCGCCGGGCGTCAGCGACGACATGACACCCCGGCCCGGCGCGACAGCGCGAAGCGCCGCGCCCATCCCCGCCGCACCCGCGTCCGAATCGCCCGTCGCCGCCGCCGCCGCCACCGCGTCTGCGTCCGCGCCGGAATCGTCCGCTGCCGCCGCCTCCGCCGCTGCCGCTGCCGCTTCCGCCGTTGCCATGCCACCGCTCACCATCGAGCACGCTTTGGATTTTCTGCATGAAGAACTGGCGAAGACCGGCGAACCGATCCTCGCGAGACTCGAACGCGAAATGATCACGCGCGTG
>JAISGL010000084.1 GCA_031263125.1 Opitutaceae bacterium
CTTTTCCGCCTATCCGAAAACCTGGGGCCTCACCAAACCCGACAAAAACATCGACCACCGCCGCGTCCTGAACCTCTGCGCCTATTTCACCCGCGAAAAGAAAAGCGTCCCCATCACCGGCAACCCCGCCGACTACAAACCCGGTGACATCGTTGCTTGGAACCTCCGCCCCAACGGTTCGCTTCCGCACATCGGCATCGTCTCCGACAAAAAATCCGCCGATGGCGCCCCGCTCATCATCCACAATATCGGTTCCGGCGCCCGCGAGGAAAACATCCTCTTCGCCCATAAAATCACCGCCCACTTCCGCCTCTGATTTTTAAGGATAGGATTAAGTAGAGTAGAGAGGGGACACCGATGATCCAAAACAATGAACCAGCGATGCCGCCCCGGAAGTCCACGCTCCCGACATGTCGCTTCCGGGTGTAATCGCGAAAAGTAGCAATCGAGTGAGCGACCCGGAGCAGAAGCGAATGGAGAGCACCGAAGGGCGCAAAAACGGCGAAGCCGTTTCCCAATGCAGACAGAGTTGCGACGCAGTCGCTACCCTGGGAAAAGGGGAAAAAATTATCACAACCTCGAAGAGGTTGCCTGGGATTGAATCATTGAACCGCCGAAGCGCGAGTGATTTATGGCAATGTTATCAGGCAACCCCTTTGGGGTTGTGTTTGTTTTTTATTTGATAATCCGAGGTGGCGACGTTGTCGCAACCTCGGGCTTTAATAGGCAACGGCTTCGCCGTAGCTACCTTCCGCAATTACACCCATGCGGACGTATGAACCAGCATGTTGGTTCAAGTTTCAAAACACGTCGGTTGCCAGAAACCGGCTGCGCGCAATCCGCGCGCCTCTTGTTTGCGGCGCCAGCCCGCAAACAAGACGGCGCCGCCAACCTTGGGAATTGATTTTTTTGCGTACGATTTCCCTATGGCGCGACTCGCAGGGCCTGACCTTGTGTCAGGCCACTCGTAGCGCAGGCTGCCAAGCCTGCTTTGCCTGCCGCACACCGCCGGATGTTTGTTTTTTTTGAACCGGGCGAGGCTTCGTCTCGTCGGCAGGCTTGGCAGCCTGCGCTACTTTCGAGCGGTGGCTTATGCTGGGTTCCGGTGGTGTCGGTCGTGTTGCGACCTCAACCGCCCATCTGGAAACATCATTTGCAGACTTCCAGCCCGCGCCACGGCGCTGGCGCGACACATAACAGCACCTACGGCTTCGCCTGCAACTCCGCCAGTCGCGCCTTCGCTTTTTCGAGCCGCGCTTCGAGCTTTGCGACGTTGTCTTTCGCAATTGCCAGATAATCGCGCAGGCCATCCTTCGATGACTCACTGCCCGGCTTCTTCAATCCTTCCTCGGTTCTTTCGATGTTCGTGCGTTGCAGGGCAAGCTCCCTGGTCACCCAACCGATGGTCGCGGTGTGGCCCATCATGATCACTTCGCGCACCGTTTTGCCGTTGATGTATTCGCACAGTTTCGCGGCAATCGGCCCGACGCCCGAGGCTTCCTTGCGCTGCATGATTCCCATGCGAATCTCGTTCACGCACGAATCAAACTCCTCCATTTCCGACGCGGGGATTTTTGGCGCGGCGGCTTTTTTCCACACGGTGAATTCCTCCGGCGTGGCGGCGGTGACCGGCGTTGCGCGCGGATCGGCGGGTTCGGAACACGCGGCGGCAAACAAGAGCGAACAGATGACCGCGACCGGAAGTATGACAGTGACAGGGCAGGGCGTTTTCATGATGTGCCATCAGCATCCGCCCTTGCGCATGATTCGGCGAGTCGTTTTTTTCCGCCGGTTTTTTCCGCCGGCGGTTTTTTTTCCACCAGCTCGCGCGGGATGTAATCACTACTGGCGGGAGAGTCCCGAAGGGACTCAATATGTTCACGAGCGAAGCGAAGTTGCCTGCCATAACCGTGGGTGGAGGCGCATCGCGCCGGAACCCACGGATTTGCCAACATCAACCACGTCCCTGAAAGGGGCGAACTGGCCCTATACGAACAACCTGTTCGCCCCTTTCAGGGACGTGAGTGTCATATGCTGTTACCGTGGGTTGCGTCGCGTTGCTCCTCACCCACGGTTATGGCAGGCAACTTCGCTTCGCTCGTGAACATATTGAACCGCTTCGCGGCTCTCCCACCAGAATCGTTTGCACCGGCTTGCGCGATGGCGACGGGCGGAGTATTGTTATTTTTGCCAAAAACATAATCGTTCGTGCAATTTTATGGGCGGGCATTTTTTGATACAACACCATCACGCAACAAACCCACGTAAGCCCACACAACAAACTCGCGCAGCAAACTCACGCACCACTCACGCAGCACCACCCGCACAGCACCACTCACGCAGTAACACCCACGCAACAAACACCGCATCTTCCCATGTTATCCATGACTCCCCGATACATTCCCGCGCTTGATCCCGGATTTTTGCCCGCCTCGCTTTGGAACCGCGCCTACAAAAAACTTGCCGATGCCGACGCGGCATCGCGTCCCTTCTCGCTCGCGCTCGCGCAGGCCGACGGAACCGTGACGCGTCACGACAGCCGCGTGCTCGCCGAACGGCATCCCGCCGCATCGTTGAATTACAAATACGCCGGGCGCCTCCTCAAATTCCTGCTCTGGCAAAAGGGCGGCTGCCGCGTGTTCGTGCACGGCGCGCCGGAAATCGCAAACGCGCTTGCCCGCGCCTACGGCCCGCAAGGCGAACGCGCCTTCGACGGCGAATTCATGGGCGCGAAAGTTTACGGGCGCCCGTTCGAAATCGTGAACGCCGCCACGCCCGCCGACGTGCCCCAGGAACGTGTCGCCGGTCTCCCGATGGGACGTCATCTCGAAGGCTGCCGCATCGGTTTCGACCTCGGCGGAAGCGACCGCAAGGCCGCCGCCGTGATCGACGGCAAAGTCGTTTTTTCGGAGGAAATCGCCTGGGACCCTTATTTCCAAAAAGACCCCGCCTATCACATCGAGGGCATGCACGATTCGCTCAAGCGCGCCGCCGCGCACCTGCCGCGTGTCGACGCGATTGGCGGCAGCTCGGCGGGCGTGTATGTGAACAACGAAGTGCGCGTCGCCTCGCTCTTCCGAGGCGTGCCCGCCGATTCTTTTGAGAAACACGTCCGCCGCATGTTCTTCACTTTGCGGGAACGCTGGGGCGGCGTGCCGTTCGAGGTCGTCAACGACGGCGAAGTCACCGCGCTCGCCGGCTCCATGTCGCTCGGCGACAACGCCGTGCTCGGCGTTTCGATGGGCACGAGCATGGCCGGCGGATACGTGCGGCCCGACGGCGCGATCACGCCGTGGCTCAACGAACTCGCCTTCGCGCCGGTCGATTACCGCGACGACGCACCGCGCGACGAGTGGTCGGGCGACGGCGGATGCGGCGTGCAATATTTTTCGCAGCAAGGCGTGGCCCGTTTCGCCGCGAAAGCCGGTTTTGCGTTTCCCGACGCGATGCCTTTTGCCGAGCGCCTCGTCGAGGTGCAAAAGGCGATGGCCGCGAACGACCCGCGCGCCGCGGCCATCTACGATTCGGTCGGCGTGTGCTTCGGTTACGCCGTCGCGCACTATGCTGATTTTTATGACGTGCGCCACCTGCTCGTCCTTGGCCGCGTGACATCCGGTGCGGGCGGCGAACGCATCCTCGAACGCGCCCGCGAAGTCCTGCGCGGCGAGTTTCCCGAATATGGCGAACGCATCCGGCTCGGCATGCCCAACGAAAAAGACAAACGCCACGGCCAGGCCGTCGCCGCCGCGAGCCTGCCCGCGCTGGAAAAATCCACCACGTCCTGAGCGCCCGAATGATTTTTCACCATGCCGGTCACACTAACTACACTCACATTAACCACGATCACATTAACCACAAAACCAACACTCCCATGAAATTCACCAAACCCGACGCCGACATTTATGTTCCCGATGGAAAAACCGCGCCCGAAGCCGCCCTTGCCCGCGTCACGCATCTCTGCGTCGCCGCGCACCAGGACGACATCGAAATCATGGCGCACGCAGGCATCGTCGATTGCCTCGAAGAGCCGCAAACGCGCGCGTTCGGCGGCGTGGTCGTGACAAACGGCGCCGGCTCCTCGCGCATCGGCCCCTACGCGCATTACACCGACGGGCAGATGCAGGAGGTGCGCCGCGAAGAGCAGCGCAAGGCCGCCGCGCTCGGCAACTACGCCATCCAGCTCCAGCTCCGCCACACGAGCGCCGACGTGAAACAGTCCGCGAACGCAAACGTCGCCGCCGACTTGCGCCAGGTCTTTTCCGGCTGCCGTCCGCAGACCGTCTATTTGCACAACCCGGCTGACAAACACGACACGCACATCGCCGTCCTCAGACGCAGCATCGACGCGATCCGCTCGCTGCCCGCCGCGCAACGCCCCGCGCGCGTGCTCGGCTGCGAAGTCTGGCGCGACCTCGACTGGCTGCCGCTCCCGCGCAAAGTCGCGCTCGACTCGGGCCGCCAGCCCGCGCTTGCCGCCGGCCTGCTGAAAGTTTTCGACTCACAAATCAGCGGCGGCAAACGCTACGACCTCGCCACGCTTGGCCGTCGCGCCGCGCACGCCACCTACAACGACTCGCACTCGAGCGACAGCATGACCGGCATCACCTGGTCGATTGACATCACGCCGCTCATCCAGGACGGCGGCCCGACCATCGAGGCGTTCATGGAAACCGTGCTCGCCGAGTTCCGCGAAGACGTTGCCAAACGCCTGCGCGCATTTGCGTGACAGCGCGCTTTCAAGGGATGCGGGAGTGAGGGAAGAGTGTGTGATGGATGAGGGAATGAGGAAAAGCCACGATTGAGTGAAAGCAATGCGAAGGTCTTTCTCCTGGGAGCGCGGGCATCTTTGCCCGCGAAACGCCGTGCGCCCGCTTGATGTCTTTCGAAAACGCATCGCGG
>JAISGL010000102.1 GCA_031263125.1 Opitutaceae bacterium
CGGGCCGTGTTTTTCGCCCCACACCACATTTATATAATGGCGCGCATAATAACGCGCCTGGTCCTCCTCGCTCCAGCCGGCGGGCGGGCGCTGGTTCATGAGGTGGCCGGCGATGCGATGGCGGAGCGCAGGGGAGCGGGCCTCGTCGATGCCGTCAACGTGCAGCGAGCCTCGGTCGAGGAAACGGAAGACGGCGTTCATCGCGCCCTTGGGCGTGGCGCCGACCGCGTAGAGACTGCCGTCGCGAAACGCGAGATGGTAGCGTTCGTCGCTGTCGCCGGAGAGGTCGAAGGGCTTGCGCGCGTTTTCGGCGGCGACGAGCGGATTGGTGCCGGGCGTGCCGATGATGATGGACGGGCCGCGCAATGTTTTCGCAACGATGACCGCGAGCGGGACGCCGAGGCGTTTGTGTATTTCGACGGCAGTGTCGGTGGCGGCGGTGCGTTCGAGCGGGTCGGAGCCGGCGAGGATGCGCCAGTCGCCGGTCACGGTCGTTTGCGCGGACGCGCAAAGGGCGGCCAGGGCTGATAATATAATGAGCAGGGTGTGTTTTCCCGGGGACATCATGCGGTTTTGTCTTATGGCATTTTCGGGTTATTTTTAGAATTGGACCGGATTTATAAAATGCCTCAGAACTTGATTGTGTTCGTGAGCACGAAGCGGCGCGGAGCGTAGGCGGGGCGGGCGACAATGATTTTGCCCGTGCCGTCGACGGAGGGATAAATATCAAATTTGTCGAGGACGTTGACGACGTTCAACTGGATGATCCAGAGCATGCGTTTGCCAAACTGGAAGTCATAGCGGACCGATGCGTCCATGTTCCAATTGTTGGGCGTCATCCAGAGTTCGCGCCGCCTTGAGCCGTCGTCATTCCGTGTATAATAATAAAACCCACGGACATCGCGCTGATATTGCACCTGTACGCCGAGTTGCAGACCCTTGAACCAGCCGCTTCTTATATTAAAATTATTTTCCATCGCGAACGTGTTGACGGCGTAGCCGGTGGTTTTTTCGCCGGCTCCTTCCAGCAGGAAGTATCCGTCGGGAAATTCGGGCGAAACAAAGCCGAACTGGTTGGGCGCGTTCGAAATGAGCTGTCCGGTGAGTCCCGTGCGCACGCCGTCCTGACGGAGGATATTATAGGCGGGATTTTGGTCGCCGTCTTTCCTTATCCACCCATAGGTGTTGAGAGTGACATACCAGGAGCTTTCGGAGTTGTTCATCATGCCGACGGTAAGCGGCGTGGTGTAGGCCGGGTCGGTTGGTGTGTCGGGTTTGTAGTCAGCGGAGTTGTCGGGGACCATCACTTTTTCGAGCGAGCCGTTTTCGAGTCTTCGCGCAACATAGGTTTCCCCGCCTTCCGTGATGGTGTTGAATGTGTCGTTATTATAAATCGGCAGTACGACGTCGGAACCGGTTTTGCCGTCGGCGAATGTATAACGAAGTGTCATTTCCCAGCCGCGCATCGGTTTTGTGGAGAGGGACATGCCGAAGCCTTGCGAGGTGCGGTCGCGAAGAGCCTTGGGCGTGGGGCTGACGGAGAGCGAATAGCCGTTGAGTCCGTCGGGGTCGATCATCGCGCGGCGGTCGATTTCCGCGCGCCAGTCGTAGAGTTCGACGGTTTCGTTTTTGACGCGGGTTTTATATACGCTGGCGCTGCCGTTGATGCGATTTTTGAAGAGTTTGAATTTGAAACCGAATTCGTTGCTCATGCCTTCGCCGAAGGGAACGGGGTTGTTGTAGACGTCGAGTTGCTCGAAGTCCTGCTTGACATTGGTATTGGTCGAGTGGCTGACGAAGGCGCTGATGTTCCTGACGAATTCGTACACGATGCCAGCAGTGAATGTGTTTTTATTGAGCGGGCCGCGTTTGTGTATATCCCTGCCGCTGCCGGGATCGATGCCGGTGTTCTGGCGTTTGATGGTAAATACTTCATAGCGATAGCCGAGCATGGTGGTGATGTGGTTATCCCACCACGAACTCATGAGCGCGCCGGCGACGGCATTTTCCTCGGTGTCGAGGATTCTGTAGGCGGCGCTGAGGTTGCCGTCGCTCGTGTAACTGCCGCCGTTCAGGCCGAGCGGATTTTCGGCTGTCGAATCGGTGAAGCCGGGAACCTTGATGGGGGCGAGCCGGTAGGTGGTGGCCTCCCGATAGGGATAACCGCCCGTGCCGCCGCCGGCGGGGAGGACGAACGAGGTAAACGGCCACTTCACCGGAAAGCCCTGCGAATAGGCCGGCACCCAGTAGGCATCGGAGTTGTTCGCGGCCGAGTTCCACGCGACACGGTTGGCGTTCGAGACGTCGTCGGCATAAACAAATTCGCCGTCGGCGCCGACTTTATAGAAGCGCATGCCGACGCGTTTATTGCGCGACTTGAGACTTTGGCCGCTGAAGTTGAATTCGTGGTGCGCGAAGCCGCCGGTGTTGAAGCGGAGATTGCCCGCAAGACGCAGGCCCTTCTGCGATTGGAAGGTGCTGCCGGCGTGTTCGTAATTTTCATTGGGACTGAGACGGTAGGCCCACTGGCCTTTCAATTCCGGAAAATAGGCATCGCGCGAACTGGCCGCGGACTCGGGATGATAAACAGTCGGGGCCGAACTGTTCATGAGCGCGAAGTTGGTGCGCTCGTCGTTGCCATAGCGAAGTTGCAGCGAGAAATTGCGGGTGACGCGCGCCTCCGCCGCCACGCCGTAATATTCGTGATCAATCTTGCCCGAGGAAATAATAATCGGCGAGTCGGCGTTGCTCCAGTTGTAGCCGAGAAAGCCCTCGCCTTCGCGATAGAGAAAATAACGGATGCGGCGGTTGGTTTGGTTGGGATCGCCGGAATTTGCCAGCGCCCAATCGGGAAGATATTGATTGGGCACATTTATCTCGGCGCTTTGGGCGAATGTGGCGACGCGGTTGAAATTGCGATACTCACCGCGCAGGACGAGCCAACTGGTCGGACGCACGGAAACAGCCGCGTAATAACCTTCGTGATGGCGTTCCAAACCCGGCTTCCAAACCAGCGTGTCGTCCTTGATGCCGATGGCTGTGACGGCAAAATTTTTCGTGCCGAAATTTGTCTCGGCTTCGTAGCGGCGCGAACCTTCGGTGTCAAATTTGAATTTCACCTTGCCGTAGCGACTGCTGAATTTTGCGCGCTTGCCGATGAAGTTGACCACGCCGCCGGCATTGCCCGCGCCGTAGATGAGGGATTGCGAGCCGTTGATTTGCTCAACCGTTTCCAAATCGAACGCGTCGAGTGTGGTGCCTTCGGACAAAAGAAAACCCTCGCGACGCGTCACGCCCGCGCCAAGACCGCGCACGGAAAGATTATGAAATGTCGTGCGGTCGCCCGGCTCGGCGCCGCGTGTGCCGGCGCCACTCGTGGCTTGGTCGGTGGGCACGCCGAAGCCGGCGTATTTCGTGAGCATTTCGGTGACGTCGACCACGTCCATGTCCTCAAGGAATGCCTGATTAAAAATATTCGCGGTCAGCGGCACGCGCTCCAGCGGGAGGTTGGTGCCGGTGATGGCGTTGCTTCGCGAGGTTTCGTAACGACCGTCGTCCTTGTTGTGCGCCGTGACTTCGAATGGCGTCATGATTACAATATCATCGTCGTCATCGTCCGCGGCGGTTGCGTCGCCGGCGGCGGTCGGTGAGGTCGATGATGTTGACGCGGACTGCGTCACCGCCTGCGCGAAGGCGGCGTTGCTAAAAACAAATGCAAATGCAAAAACAAGCACAGGCAGCGCGGCGAGGCCCGGTGCGGGACGGAATGTATTTTTTGGTAACATGGGTTTTATTTATATATTGCGTCATGAAACGAGGCGTCTACGGGCGGACAGAGGCGTGTCATGACAAATTGAGGGTTTGGTTTTCTGGCTTGGTGGCTGTGAGAACAGTGAGGACAGAGTGTGCGGGCAGGGAGGTTTTGGTTGGATGACTGTGACAGGATTGTCAGACCGCCGCGTTGTTCCGGCAAGGGGACATGCTTGCGGCGGTTTCCCAAAAAGTTATATATTTCACGCATGTTTGTCATTTGGCCGCCGCACGAGGACATATAGAATCAACGCGGAAACGAGGTGCAGGAATCCCATGACGAGAAACAGCTGGTTCAGAGTCAGCGGAAAACCAGGCTGCCCGACGTGTCCCAGCAGCCTGTTGAAAACGAAAGCGCCCGCCGCGCCAAACGCGCCCGCGATGCCCCAGATGCTCGCGACGTTTCCGATGGGGAATATCTCCGCGATGATCGGCGCAAGCGTCGACAGCCAGCTTATGCAAACGACGGCGATCACACAAAACGCCGCCATGGTGAAAACGATATTGTCGAGATGCGGGACGGCGATGCACAGCGGGCCGGCAAGCGAAACGGCGTAAAGCAGTTTTTTGCGCCCGAGCAACGGATCGGTTTTGTGCGACTTCGCAAAGCGGTCGGAAAGAATCGACATGACGAGGCCGCCGATGAACGACGCAAGAAACGGAATGCCGGAAATGCCGAGTTTTCCGAAGGGGACCGACTGCTGTTTTTCAAGATAACCGGGAAGCCAGAACAAAATGAAATACCAGACCGGATCGCTGATGAGCCGCGCCAGCACGATGCCCCAAAGGGCGCGCGTGCCCCAGAG
>JAISGL010000133.1 GCA_031263125.1 Opitutaceae bacterium
CGTCCACGGGCAAGATGCCCGTGCTACTCGATCCGGCGGCTTCGCCGGCAGCGGGCGGGACGCCCGCTCTACTCCAGAATTGGCGGCATGCCCTGTCCCGTTTTTGAGATGCGCCCCAAAGTGAGAGTGCAATCGCGGTTGGTGGCAGAAGGGAACCAAATTTAACAAAACAGAACTGCAAGGAAGTCATCATCACCAACCGTCCCCCCCTGCATGGAGCCTGCGCCGCCCATTCCCAACCCTTGCACTTGCAGGCGCCCGGCAAACGAGTGCTTGGAAAATCCGCTTTTCCCAAACCAACCGGAATTATTCCCAAACCGGACCGGACAACACGCATAGGAGAAACATGGCTTTTCATAGGAGCGTGGCACTGGCGGAGGAGGAGGGATTCGAACCCCCGGCAGACTTGCGCCTGCGTCTGATTTCAAGTCAGGTGCCTTTAACCACTCAGCCACTCCTCCGAGCGCGAGAACCGGCACACTGCGCGACTCCGCGCATTTTTCAAGCACTCTTCTGTGCCGGCTTCCATGCCGGCTTTTTCTATTTCGTCCCGCCGCCCTTGCTTTTCTTCACAAATTTGTTCTCCGTGCCGTGCATCAGCCTCACGATATTCACGCGATGCCGCATCGCCACGAACACCGCCACACCCGCCGAAATCATGACCGCTGAAAACGGCGGCAGCCCCCAGATGCACCACATGATGACGCTCGTCACGGGCAGCGAAATCGTCGCCAGAATCGACGCGAGCGACACATACCGCATCGCCTCGAAAATCAGCCACCAAAGCAGCAGCGCGATCGCAATCGAAACCGGCATGAGCACCAAAAATCCACCCGCGCCCGTCGCCACGCCCTTGCCGCCTTTGAAGCGCGTGAAGCACGAAAAACTGTGTCCCAGCAACGCCGACGCCAGACCGACCAGCGACACCACGTCCCAATGCTCCCACGGCGCGTCCCACAAGCCTGTTTTGAAGGCGATCGCCGGCCACGCCGTCGCCGTCGCGCCCTTCAGCGCATCCAGCATAAAAACCAGGATGCCGAGCCGTTTGCCCGCCTTCCCGAACTTCGCGCTCAACACGCGCAGCACATTGGTCGCGCCCGGATTTTTGCTCCCCTCCTCGAAAATATTCACACCCTTCGCACGCGAGACGATATATCCGAACGGCAATGCGCCCAGAAAATACCCCGCCACAATCGAAATAAGAATCGGGATTAACATGAAAGTGAAGGTCGTGATTGCATACATATTCACTTCCCGCGCAAGGCCGCTTATCCAAAACTTCCGAAAAAAGTTTTGAACATCTTACCGCCAATCCCTGGCCTTATTAACTGATGTTGCGCGGTGCGTAGGGCCTGACCTTGTGTCAGGCCGCGAATTACCAATGTGGCCTCCTTCGCGAGCACGGCCTGACACAAGGTCAGGCCCTACAAAACCCTGCCGGTCGCGTAACATCAATTATTAACTGATGTTGCGCAGCGCGACCTTGCCCTCTTCCCCTATAAAATCATATGCGCTGACCTCTTCTCTTCTCCTCTCTTCTCTTCTCCTCTGGCCTGCCTTTGGGCATCCATTCACGGTCTCGATTCAAATAGTTGCCCGCCAACTCCTGCTTCTTCGCGTCAACCGGGATCACCGGGCACCCGCGTCCTTGGAATTGTTTCGCCGCCTTCCTCACTGACTCCTGACTCGCCGCCTCATCGCCGTCCCTTGCCCGGCTTCTTTGTCACTTTGTAGGGTTCGTAGGCGGCGTTTTGCGCGGGCGGGATGCGGGCTTCGAGATACACGCCGCCGTCACATTGCTCCTCGTGCTGGACGTGTCCGAACGTGTGCAACTTCGCCACGAGATCGTAACGGGCGTGCGGAATAAAAAGCCTTGCCGACGCGTATTGATCCGCGATCAGCCCCGCGCATCGGGCGTGCAGGGCTTCCATGTTTTCGCCGGTCACGGCGCTCACAAAACACGCATCGGGCACAAGCGCGCGGGCGTGGGCGCGCGCGGTGTCACCGGCAAGATCGGTTTTGTTAAAAACGGTGATGATCGTCTTGTCCGCGGCGCCGAGTTCGTCGAGCACCGCGAGCGTCGTGGCGTGGTGCTTTGCAAAATCGGGGTTCGCGACGTCGATGACGTGTATCAGAAAATCGGATACAATCACTTCCTCAAGCGTGGCCTTGAATGCCTCGACAAGCCGGTGCGGGAGGCGGCGGATGAAGCCGACCGTGTCCGTGACGAGCAATTTCTGGTGATTCGGCAGCGTGAGCTGGCGCGTGGTCGGGTCGAGCGTGGCGAAGAGTTTGTTCTCCGCCAGAACGCGCGCGCCGGTGAGTTTGTTGAGGAGTGTCGATTTGCCGGCGTTGGTGTAACCGACGATGGACGCCGTGGGCACGGGCACGCGCATGCGGCGGTGGCGTTGCACGTCGCGCTGGCTGACGACTTTGGCGAGCCATGCGCGCAGGTGCGTGATGCGGTCGCGCACGATGCGGCGGTCCTGTTCGAGTTGCGTTTCGCCTTCGCCGCCGAGCTTGCCTTTGCCGCGCTGGCGCGAGAGGTGCGTCCATGCGCGCGTGAGGCGCGGCAGGGAATATTCCATGCGCGCGAGGGCGACTTGCATGACGGCTTCGCGCGTGCTGGCGCGTTCGGCAAAAATATCCAGGATCACTTCCTCGCGGTCGATGACGGCGATGCCGGATTCCTTCTCCCAATTGCGCTGCTGCGCGGGCGAAAGCGGTTCGTCGACGACGATCAGGTCGGCCTGCGCGGCGCGCGCGGCGGCGATGATCTCCCGCGTCCTGCCGGAGCCGAGGAGCGTGGCGGCGTTGATCGAGCGCAGGTTGACGAGTTCCTCGGCGACGACGCTGATCCGGAGGTTTTCGACGAGTTCGCGCAATTCGGTGAGCAGCTCGCGGGCTTCGCCGGGTTTCAAGCCGGGAGTTTGCACGCCGACGAGAAACGCGCGTTCGCATTTTTTGGAATCATCGGTCGATGGCGTGGCGGTGAGGAAATCAGACATGTGCGGTGCGTGGGAAAACGCGTAGGGGAATCGGGAAACGCATAAAATGGAAGCCGAAAGCTGCAATGTGGCGACAATGCAGAACCAAAGAACCAAAGTAACAGCGGACCTTCGGGCCGTTTTTGATTTTTTGCATTAAGAAAGAATGATTCCGGGCGTTTACATCAATGTGCGCTCCACCACTCACACTCACAATCCCCCGCGCTCCATGAAACACTTGGCCGCAACTGGCATTGTTTTCGTAATCCTCGTAATTTTGATCAGTGTCGCCCGCGGGGCGAACACGCCCGATTGGTGGACGGCAGTCAGCATCCCGGTGGATTTGCGAAATATCGAAACAGCAATATGGAAATCCGCGGAGCAACGTGTCGATGAGCGCGAAGCCGCCAAGGCCGCCGCGGCCAGGCGGTTTTTGGGATATGGGTACGGCTGCTCACACAACAACGTCCACGAATATACGGTGATTCCGCCATTTCCGCCCATTGATGCATTCTTCAAATACCCCGACAGCGTGATCGAACTTTTGGGCGGGGAAGCCAACTTCATGCTCGTTTATGGCACAAAACATATCGAGTTCTTTGCATTGACTATCGCGCCGGAAGGCATCGCTCCGGATGGCATCGCGCCGGATGTCACGACGGAGACACCCTATGATTTCACCAGTCAAAAGGACGCGTGGAATTTGCAATCGCTCCTGACGTTGGGCGCGACTTACGAATGGGATAAAGATGACGAACTGTCTGCCCTGCTTGCCGGATTTTCATGCGATGATTTTTATGTTCCGCCCGCCGACTACCGCATCAAATTCCACGAATCCGGCAGAACCGTCATCGTGGACATTTCGTTGCGCGAACGCCACGCGCGCGTGATCACCGGCGGCGCAAACAAATACGGCGCCCACCTCAGCGACTTCGGCTGCGAAAATCTGAAGCAAGCCATCTCGTCCGTTTATCCGCGCGCCTTGTTGGATTAGTTGCCCAAGCGCCGCCCGCACATATTTCTTCCACAATGCGCCCAACCATGCTTTCATGCGCGGCGTGAGGATTCTTGTTGTGGAAGATGACGCAAAAATCGCCCAGTTTGTGGTCAAAGGACTCAAACAGGAGGGCTACGCTGCGGACCACGCGCCCGACGGCGACACCGGACTCGCGCTCGCGATGAACACGCCCTACGACGCCGCCATCGTCGACGTCATGCTGCCGCGCCTTGACGGACTCTCGCTCGTCAAGCGCCTGCGCAACCACCGCGCCGATCTGCCCGTGCTCTTCCTCAGCGCGCGCGCCACCGTCGAGGATCGCATCAAGGGCTTGCAGGCCGGTGGCGACGACTATCTCACAAAACCGTTCGAGTTCGCGGAACTCTCGGCGCGCCTGCAAGCGTTGATCCGCCGCGCCACGCGCGCGCCCGAGGCGATGCGCCTTTCGGTGAACGACGTCGTCATGGACCTGGTGACGCGCGAGGTCACGGTCGCCGGCCTGAAAGTCGAGCTGCAACCGCGCGAGTTTTCACTGCTCGAATATTTGATGCGCAATCCGGGCCGCCCGCTCACCAAGACGATGATCCTGGAACACGTCTGGGATTACAGTTTCGACCCGCAAACCAACGTGGTCGACGTGCTCATGCACCGGCTGCGCCTGAAGGTTGATCCCGACAAGACACGCATCGAGACGAGGAGAGGTGTCGGTTATGTTTTCAAAGGGAACCATTAACCGGATACGCCGCTCGGTCGCCATCCGCCTGAGCGCGACCTTCGTCCTGCTCTTCACGATCGGATTCACGGCAATTTTTGGCCTGATGTACTGGCTGCTCGGACGGCAGCTCGAACAGCGCGAGGAGGACGCGCTCAACCAGCGCACGCAGCAATACGCCCGCGTCTACAACACGCAGGGCATGCCGGGACTCGACCTGATGTTTTATCGCGGCGGCGGCACCCTGTTTGACCGGCCCGTGTTCATGCGCGTCGTCTCGCCAAACGGCGCCATTCTCAAGCAACAAGTGCCGCCGGACTGGCTCAACAACGACGGCAAGGTCGTGGTCGTGCCCGACCGCTGGGGCGGCTGGGCGGAGCAGCAGGTTTTTTCCGTGCGCGTGCCGCACGACCAGCAGCAGGACATCATCAGCCGCGCGCTCGAATTGCGCGACGGCATGCTGCTCCAGGTCGCCTGCGTGGCGAACAACCGCACGACCTTGCTCAAACCCCTGCGCTGGACGTTTCTGTGGGTGGCGGGTGTCATGGTGATCGTGGCGTTCACGATCGGCTGGCTCGCCGCGCGCCACGCCGTGAAACCGTTGCAAGGCGTCGTGGACACCGCGCGCCGCATCATCACAACCGGCACGCTCGACGCGCGCGTGGCCGAGCCGAAACGCGACAACGACATCGCCGAACTCGTGCGCCTCTTCAACACCGTCCTGGACAAAAACGCCGCCCTGCTCCGCTCCATGCGCGAGGCGCTCGACAACGTCGCGCACGATCTGCGCACGCCGCTCACGAGCATGCGCGGCGGCGCCGAGGTCGCCCTCGCCAGCGGCTCCGGCCCCGCCCTGCGCGACGCGCTCGCCGACACTGTGGAACGCTCCGACGAAGTGCTGCGGCTGCTCCGCGCGCTCATGGAAATTTCCGAGGCCGACTCAGGCATGCTCAAACTCAAACGCGAACGCTGCGACGTGGAGGCGATCCTGCGCGCGACGTGCGATCTCTACGCCGACGTGGCCGATTCGCGCGGCCAGAAGCTCGAAGTCGCGCCGTCAACCGGTGCGATCTTTGTATCCGCCGATCCGATACGCCTGCGCCAGATCGCCGGGAACCTCCTGGACAACGCCCTCAAATACACACCCGAAGGCGGGCGTGTCGTGATGAGCGCGCGCCCCGATGAACGCGGTGGCCGCCGCGGCGCCCTGATCGCCGTCAGCGACAACGGCCCGGGAGTGCCCGAGCCGGAGCAGGGCCGGATTTGGGAGCGCCTTTACCGCGGCGACCAGAGCCGTTCGCAAACCGGTCTCGGCCTCGGCCTGAGTTTGGTGCGCGCGATTGTCGAGGCGCATGGCGGCGTCGTTTCGGTGCATAACGTGCCGCCGCCCGCCCACGGTGCGATTTTCGAAGTGTGGCTGCCGGAGTAAAAAGCGCCCGCGCTGGCGAAACGGTGTGTAATTGATGTTACGCAGCTGATGTTACGCAGCCCGTAGGGCCTGACCTTGTGTCAGGCCGCGCACGCGTGGGAAGCCACACTGGTAATTCGCGGCCTGACACAAGGTCAGGCCCTACCAAAAACCGGCCTTCGCGTAACATCAGTGAATAACTGATGTTACGCAGCGCGCCCGTAGCGCAGGCTGCCAAGCCTGCTGACGAGGTGCTGCCTCGCCCGGTTCGAAAAAACGACCACCCGGCGGCATATGGCAGGCAAAGCAGGCGGTGCGGTCAAGTAGAGCCTGTCCCTATTTATATTTGACTGATTTGACTGATTCACACGTGCGCGGTCTGACGCAAGGTCAGGCCCTGCGCGCTGCGTAACATCAGTTACTCAATGATGTTACGCAATACGCAGGGCCTGACCTTGCGTCGCGCCGGGATTGGCGCGACAGCGGCGGGCGTCCCGCCCGCGTCGGAGACGGCATGAGGGCGGCACTTCGCGCCGTCCACGGGCAAGATACCCGTGCTACACGAGGGCGAGGCTTCGCCTCGTCAGCAGGCTTGGCAGCCTGCGCTACGGGCGCGCTGTCTAACATTACTCACTGATGTTACGCGGTGCGTAGGGCCTGACCTTGTGTCAGGCCGCGTTCGCGTGGGAGGCCACACAGGTAATTCGCGGCCTGACACAAGGTCAGGCCCTACAAAACCCGGCCTGCCGCGTAACATCAGTTACTTATCAGGATACCCAAGGCGGACTCCTTCGTCGTCAGCCTGTCTGTGCCAGGCAATGGCTTCGCCGCAGCCACCTTTCGCAATGACACGTCACCTTCCGCAATGACACTCGTCCGGGCCACTCATCCGGCGCTTACTTTTATCGGCGCGGGGGGCAGGAATGGTTGCGCGCCTTGGGGGCGCAGGGGACGCGCGTGGATTCGTCCGT
>JAISGL010000162.1 GCA_031263125.1 Opitutaceae bacterium
CAGCCCGAGCAGCTGATCAGCCCGATGGCGCACCCGGTGGCCTCTGTGGATTTTGTGGTTTTTTTCTCAATGGAATTCGCGTTGGGGGCCGGGCATGGGGCAGGGTTTGTAGTGGCGGAGGAGGAAGTCCAGGTTTTCGCCCAGGACTTGGCGGAGGTCGGTGGGCATCACGATTTTCGAGATGGAGCCGAGCGCGAGACCTTCCTTGGGGTTCATGAGTTCTTTCTCGTAACGGTGGCCGAGTTCGGCCTCGCGGGCGCGGAGCCATTCGGCGGATTCCTGGGCGGCTTCCTTTTGGGCAGCTTCCTCCGTCATGCCGGCGGCGACACGGGTTTTGATTCCGTTTTTGGCGAGGTCGGCGGCGGTCTGGCGGTTTTTGCGGATGTCGTCCTTGTAGACAAATTCCTTGCCGGCGGGACCCATGACGGCGAGGCGCGCGGTGGGGAGCGCGAGGACGAGGTCGGCGCCGGTGGCGTAGTTGTTGTAGGAGGCGTAGGCGCCGCCAAAGGCGTTGCGGAGGATGAGGAGAATGCGGGGCGTGCGGACGTCCACGATGGCGTCTAGCATGGCGCGGCCGGCGTGTACGATGCCGCGGGCTTCCTGTTCGCGTCCGGGGCGGAAGCCCGTGGTGTCTTCCATGAAGATTATGGGGATGTTGTAGAGATTGCAGAAGCGCACGAAGCGGGCGACTTTGAACGCGGCGTCGTAATCAATCTGGCCGGAGGCGACGGCGGAGTTGTTGGCAACGAAGCCGACGACATTGCCACCGAGACGTCCGAAGGCGGTGACGACTTCCTTGGCGCGCATGTGCTGGAGGGGGAAATAATCGCCGTGGTCGCAGATGCGCTGGATGATGATGGAGACGTCGAAGGGGGTGTTGAAACCGGTGGGGGAGTTGAAGGCTTTTTTGAGGAGTGTGTTGATTTCCCAAGTCTTGCGGTCGAGGGGGTCGGTGGTGGGGAGGCGTGGGGCGAAGACGGAGTTATTGTCGGGGAGGTAGGAGAGGAGTTGCACGGCCATGCGGAGGGCGGCGACTTCGTCCTCGACGGGGAGGTCGACGACGCCGGAGGCGCGGTGTACGAGCGGGCCGCCGAGTTCGGCGGGCGTGATGTCTTCGCCGAGGACGGTCTTCACGACGCCGGCGCCGGTGAGTCCGAAAAAGGTGTCGTTTGGCTGGATAAGGAAGCTGCCCTGGCGCGGGAGGTAGGAGCCGCCGCCGGCGTTGAAGCCGAACATGCACATGATGCTGGGAACGACGCCGCTGATGTTGCGGAGCGCGGTGAAGGCCTCGGCGTAGCCGTCGAGTCCGCCGACGCCGGCGGGGACGTAGGCGCCGGCGCTGTCGTTCATGCCGATGAGGGGGATTTTTTTCTCGCCGGCCATGATGAAAAGGCGGGCGAGTTTGGAGCCGTTGGTGGCGTCGATGGAGCCGGCGCGCACGGCGAAGTCGTGTCCGTAGACGGCGACGTCGCGTCCGCCGATGTTGATAATGCCGGTGACGAGCGAGGCGCCGTCGAGATTTTTGCCCCAGTTTTGGAAAAGGATGTTGGGTTCGCGGTCGGTGAGGACGCGGAGGCGTTCCCAGACGGTCATGCGGTTTTTGAAGTGTTGTTTTTCAATCTGGTCGATCCTGACCGACTGGACGGAGCGGTGGACGAGATCGTAGCCTTCGCGCATGGCTTCCTCGTAGGCACCGGTGGCGCGGGCGATTTCGCCGGGGATGTTGAACTCGACTTTTTTCACCGTGGCGAACGGATTCCGGAGCGAGGGGCGGACGGTTTTTGGGGGCGCGGGCGGCGTGGGCGGCGTGGGCGGCGCGGGGGTTGGGGGCGTCGTGGGTGTTGCGTGGGGCGGGTGGGTCGCAGGCGTTGCGTGGGTTGCGTGGGGCGTGTGGGTCGTGCTCGTTGTGCGGGTCGTGCGGGTCGTGTGGGTCGTGGGCTTCATAAATGGATTTCGGTTTTCGATTGAAGAAAAGTTTTCGCGGATTTGGTTTCTGCGTGCATTCAACGTGTCCAACGCACGCGAGGATGCACTTTTCATCCAGATTAAGTAATACATTTCCGCCGCCCGGAGTACGATTAGCGGAATCCTTACGAGAGCGGATTAATTAGCAAAATACTTACGCAATATGATGCCGGTATTATTATGCCGGGGCACTTTTATACTCTTTTATACTTTGGCAACGTCGCGGCTCCGGTACGACGCCGTTGCGACGCCATCGTAGCACCTCACTTTCAGGCCAAACAGCCACGCATACCCGACCGCTTCCTGAAGGGCGCAGCTGATGGCGCCGAAAAAACAGGTAGCTCATACTATTTCGCAATCATCTTTGCCCGCGCTCCCAGATTCCTGATACCGTTGTAACCAATGTTCTGTTGCATCGGTTCGGGCGCGAGTGTTGTCCAAAATTTGCCGCCGGGATTTTCAGGCATGCTGTCAGACCAGCACCAGTTTCACGCCGTGCTTTTTTATCATTTCAAACCAAGGGCGGTTTTCGGGGTGGTTGCTGGTTACGAGGACATCCACTTGGGACCAGGGCATCATTTGCGTCAGGCCGAATTTTCTGAACTTGCTGTGGTCGGCGAGCATCACGCGAAGGGCGGAGTTGCGGACCATCTGGCGGACGGTTGCGACCAGGGCATCGGAGATGTCCAAGAGACCTTCGTCGTCCATGCCGCGCGCGGAAAAGAATACAACATCGGCGCGGTATTCGCGCAGGGCCGCCTCGGTTCGCGGGCCGAAGAGCGCGTCGCCCCGCATGTCGAGCGTGCCTCCGGGCAAAAGAACTTCCGGCCCGCCGCCCGATGAAAAACGCTGCATAAACACGCCGCAGATATTGATCGAATCGGTGATGACCGTCCCGCCGCGGATGTGATGCGCGAGTTTCAGCGTGGTCGAGCCTCCATGTATAAATACCACGCCGCCTTTTGGCACGAACTCCATCGCGCGTTCGGCGAGGCACGCCTTTTCTTCCTCAAACCACCGCTCGCGCATCACGAAGGGCAGGGAGCCGTCACCTCCTTTTGGCAGGCGCCGGATGCCGCCGTGCATGCGCCGCGCCAGATTGCTTTCGGCCAGTTTGACGAATGCGCGCCGGACCGTCGCCGCGCTTCCGCCGACCAGCTTCATCGCCTGTTCGGTTGTGAGGAATTCGCAGGATTCCAGATGTTTTAAGAGGTCTTCTTCGCGTCGTTTGCTCATGGTGAAGGGCGGGAGGCTTCGAGTATTTTTTTTGTAATGGTTTCGTGCCGGGATTGTGATGTCCGGGAAAGTGATCAAAAAGCAACCGGAAAGATGCGCAAACAATCATTTGGTTTGAAAAAAAAGATTCCATCGGGCGAAAAAGGGCCAAAATTGCTTGAGTGATCATTTTTTGCGCGAGGTAATGAGACCTCGTCCGAAGGGCTTGCATGCGAGTTTTCCGCAGCCCGGTTTTGTCGGTCGTCGGTCATCTTTTTGAAAGAACAACCCATAACAAATAACAAATTTGCCAAAAAAAATTCTCCCATGATGAAAACAAACCCTATCCGCCACGCCGGACTGATGACCGCCGCGCTTGCATTTGCTGCGTTTGCTGTGGTTGCCGCGCTTGCCACGTTCCCGCTTTCCGCCGCGGACGCGTCGCGCCTGCACACAGTGCATATGAAAAACCTGTCCGACTTGCAGGAATATTTCCGTTATTCGCCCGCCAAGGAAATCATCATCAGCGGGCATCGCGGCGGCATGCTGCCGGGCTATCCCGAAAACTGCATCCCGTCGTGCGAAAAAACGCTCTCGCTTATGCCGTCGTTCTTCGAGATCGACCCGCGACTGACCAAGGACGGCGTCATCGTGCTCATGCACGACGCCACGCTCGACCGCACCACCACCGGCAAGGGCAAGGTGTCCGATTACACCTACGCGGAATTGCAGCAATTTTATCTGAAGGACCGCCAGAAAAAGGTAACCCCGTATAAAATCCCCACGCTCGAGGAAGTGCTCGAATGGGGCGCCAACAAAACCGTGTTCAATTTCGACAACAAAGGCATCCCCTGGCAGGTATATTCCGACAACCTCAAGGGCAAGTGGGCAAAATATCATAATATCATTCTTTCCGTCCGCTCGCTCGAGGAATGTTTGTTTTATTATCAGCGCAACGACAATGTCATGTTCTGCTGCGAAATCGGCGACATGGCGCAATACGAGGCGTATCGCAAATCCGGCATCCCGTGGAATCGCATCATGGCCTACGTGCGCTACAAAATGGAGCCGGAGCACCGGAAGGTTTACGACTTGCTGCGCAGCCACGGCGTGATGTGCATGATCGCCGTCGCCCCGACATCCGACAAAATCAAACCGGACGAGGCGCGTTTTGAGGCTTACAAAAAAGAACTCGCGGGCAATCCCGACATCATCGAGACGGATTACCCCGCCGACTTCGCCCCGCTTTCCAGAAAGCGCACCGGCAAATGAATTTATTCATGAAAGAATTTTCAAATTATTCTATTGATGTTATGCAGTGCGCAGGGCCTGACCGGGCGCGTACCATCATCAGTTATTTCAAAACCATATTTAGGGATAAGCTCTAAATACAAAATATGCTAAAACTAATAAATTCTCCCTCTGATTATATAATATGAGCACCACCACCACTGCTACCACCGCCGCCGCCACCGGCAAACCAAGCATCATCACCATTGTCGGCTCCGGCATGATGGGTTCCGCGCTCGCTTTTCCCGCACGGGAAAACGGCCACACCGTCCGGCTCACCGGCACGCCGCTCGACCGCGAAATCATCGACACCTGTCGCGCGACGGGCCGCCACCCGAAGTTCACGAAGGATTTTCCGGCGGGCGTCGAATATTATCAAATCGACGAACTCGAAAAAGCCATGGCCGGCGCGGACATGCTCATCTGCGGCGTCAGCAGTTTTGGCGTGGACTGGTTCGCGGAGTATATGCTGCCGCGCATTCCCGAAAGCCTGCCCGTCCTCTCGGTGACGAAAGGTCTCATCGAGGACGGCGACGGCGGGCTTGTCTCGTATCCCGAATATTGGGCGCGTCGCGCCGCGCCCCGCAAACTGCGCCTCAATGCCGTCGGCGGCCCCTGCACCAGTTATGAATTGGTGGCGTGCGACCAGACCGTGGTTACATTTTGCGGCGACGATTTGGAAACGCTCCGCTGGATGAAAAGCGTGATGCAACGCCCTTATTATCACATCGCCGTCTCGACCGACATCATGGGCGTGGAAAGCGCCGTCGCCCTGAAAAACGCCTACGCCTACGGCGTGTGCATCACGATTGGCGCCTGCGAACGCGTTTACGGCAAGGACAGTCCGCCGCATTATAACTCGCAGGCCGGCGCGTTCGGACAATCCATGCTCGAAATGCAAAAACTCCTGCGCCTGCTCGGCTCCAACAACGACGAGGCGCTCGCCACCGGCATCGGCGATTTATATGTGACGGTTTTCGGCGGGCGCAACCGCCTGCTCGGCAAACTGCTCGGACGCGGCATGCCACTCGACGCTGCGTTGAAAGAACTCGAAGGCATCACGCTCGAAGGCAACGTCATCGTCGGCCGCATTGCGAAAGTGCTCCGCGCCTGGGCCGCGCAGGGCAGGGTTGACCTCCGCGAATTCCCGCTCATCGCCCACCTCGGCGAAGTGCTGCTCGACAACAAGCCCGCGGAAATTCCGTGGGACGCCTTTGTTACTGAGTCGCGGCGCTGATGCACGCGGCTCTGCCTTTTTCGACCATAATACAACCCAATCCTCAACTCCCACAATGAATACGCACCGTTCAATAATCCTGCGCTCACACGGCTTCGTGCGCATCGCCACCGCCGCCACTGCCTCCTTCGCCACTGCCGCCGCCGTTTTCCTGTTTCTGATCGCCGACGCGGTTGCCGTTCATGCACAAGCCAACGCACAAGTCAGGCATCCCGACATCAAGCCCGACGCCGGCATTGATCTGTACGGCTCCATCCTCGACAACGCCGGCGCGCCTGTCGCGGGCGTTGTCGTGAGTGATGGATTCCAGTGCGTGGCCACCGACGCGCGCGGTGTTTATCAAATGAAACGCAACCCGAAGGCGCGCATGGTGTATTATTCCACGCCGGCGGATTTCGCCATCAATACAATGCCCAAATATGGCAAGGGCGGCGCGGCCCTGTTTTATGCAAAAATCACCAAGCGGGGCAAACGCTACAACTTCGACCTCACGCGGCTCCCCGCGCCCGAGAAAAATTTCACACTCATTTGCGTCGGCGATCCCCAGCCGCGCGACGAGTCCGAGATCGAACGTTTCAAAACCGAAACCGTCACCGATATTTTTAGATACGGAAAATCCTCCCGCCTGCCGTGCTACGCCATTCTTCTCGGCGACGTCGGCTTCGACACCATGCACCTGCTCGAACCCATGCGCGATGTCGCCAGCCTCGCCCAGATTCCTTGTTTCGCCATCATAGGAAACCACGATCATGACGCGGGCATCAGCGATGATTATAAATCCGGCGAAGGTTTTGAGAATGTCTTCGGCCCGCTCAATTATTCATTCACGCGCGGCGGAGTCCACGTCATCGGCATGGACAACGTTCTCTACAGCGGCAAAGGCAACTATAAAGGCGGCTTCACGGACGAGCAGGTCGAGTGGCTCCGGCAAAATCTGAGTTTTGTGCCCAAGGACAAAATCATTGTCCTCGCCTATCATATTCCCCTTCGCGAAAGCGCCGCCCAAAACCGTGTGGCCGTGCATAATCTGCTGAAGGATTATGCCGGGGTGCATCTCATGGCCGGCCACACGCATTATCATGAAAACTTTATTGTCAGCAAACCGGCCAAAGCCTACGAGCACGTCCACGCCACCGCGTGCGGCGCGTGGTGGCGTTCCACGCTTAATAAAGACGGCACGCCGAACGGCTTCGCCCTCTACACTTTCTCCGGAAACAAAGTCGCGGACTGGTATTACAAAGCCACCTTCTACGGACGCGGCTACCAGATGCGAATGTATCGTGGTGACGAAAGTTTCGGCGGCCCCGGCAATAAATTCAGTTATAAAAACGCAACTGCAAACGACATCGTCGTCGATGTCTGGAACGCCGACCCCGAATGGAAAATCGTCGCCTGCGAAAACGGCGTCGAGGTCGGCCCCCTGGAAAAACTCCCCATGATGGTGGACGCCTACGCCGCCGGTGTTCACGTCGGCCTCCAAGGACGCAATCCGGACAGCTACGGGGCCAGCGGCAACGGAACGAACAAACATCTGTACAAACACACGCTCAAGGACCCGAATGCAAAGGTCGAAATCCGCGCCACAGACCGTTTCGGAAACACATATTCCGTGTCCACATTCACCACCGACCTCACCGGCGCCGCGCAATACGGCAAATGAAAATCCCGATTGGGTTTGGCCGGAACAGGCTGAACCCGGCGCGGTGAAGGTGCAACCAAAGGAATGGGCGCAAAAAAGAGGACCAATCAGTATGGCCACAAAAAACACAGCGCGACATAGCCGCAACCAAAGGAACAGGCGTACAAATGTCGCAGGTGTTCGCCTTGAACGGCAACGCCGTTCCCTATTGCAGCCCAAGGCTGGCGACAACGTCGCCTGCCTTGGGTATTTTGTTTTTGGATGCACAACCCCAACGGGGTTGCCTCTTGCCCACAGCGCACCGGCAAACAAGGCAACCCCGATGGGGATGTGGCCTGATTTTTGTTTGATCCCCCGAGGTAGCGACGTTGTCGCAACCTCGGGCTTCACTGGGAAACGGCGTTGCCGTTTCAATTCCCGCGATTCTCGCGATTCCCGTAAAAAAGCCTCCTCGCATACGGACGTCTCCCGGGCGCTTATAAGCGCCACGAATCCCCATTCTGCAAAAACAATTTTTTCTGGCAAACGGACCGCAGCGCCTATAGGCGCTCTGTTTATAACCGCAAGCACACGACGCCCTTTTTGTGCTGCTAACCTTGAATATTGATTTTTTTGCGTATGATTTCCCTATGACGCGACTCACCCAAACCAACAAACCAATTGCCACAAAAAACACAAAAGGGGCGTTGTGTGCTTTCGATCATCAAGCGAGCGCCTATAGGCGCTGCGATCTCTCTGTTTGCAAAATCATATTTTGCCGGAAACCGGTTCACGGCGCTTATAAGCGCCCGGAAGACACCCGTATGCGAGGTGGCTTTTTTTGTGTTTTTTGTGGCAATTGGTTTGTTGGTTTGAGCGAGTTGTTTCACAGGAAAATCATTCCGCTGCCGCGCGATTGCCCTTTTTGTTTTTGCTTTTGTTTTCATATTCCCAAGCGGGCGCATCGCCGGCGGCCTGTTTCATGCATGCCCCGATGTCCGCTTCGGCAAAGGCGTACGCCGGGAAATTTAATATTCACAACCAATAACCATAGTTGAAAAAACTCCCTGATGACTTCCACAACCGACACCTCCGAATCCCAATCCCGCCGGTTCCGCTACTGGCAATGGCGCACGATCATCGCGACGATGATTGGCTATTCACTGTTTTATTTTGTACGCACAAATGCCAGTGTCGCGACGCGCGTGATGCTGGAGGACGAATCCCTCGGCGTGAACAAGGCTCAACTGGGTTTTATATTCACGACCCTGTTCGGGGTGGTTTATGCCATTTCGAAATTCACCAACGGCTTCATCGGCGACCGGGTGAACTCGCGCGCCTTCATGGTGACGGGGCTGCTGCTTGCGGCGGTTTGCAACATCGTCTTTGGCTTCACTTCGGCGCTGTGGATGTTCGGACTGGTGTGGCTGTTCAACGGCTGGTTTCAAGGCATGGGTTTCCCGCCTTGCGCGCGGCTCATCACCTTTTGGGTGCCGCCCAATGAGCTTGCCACCAAGATGTCGGTCTGGAACGCCTCGCACTCCATCGGCGCGGGGCTGGTGCTCCTCATCTGCGGTTACATCGCGGCGCATCTCGGCGTGGAGCAAACCGGAGTCGCCGCGTGGCGCTGGTGTTTCTTCATACCCTCCGGCATCGCCATCGTCGGCGCGGCGGGATTGTGGTTCGCGTTGCGTGACACGCCGTCGTCCGTCGGTCTGCCGGAGCTTTCAAACGCGGGGAAAAAGCAGACGAACGAGGACAGCGCCGAGTTCAGGCGATTCCTCCGCGAGAGGGTTTTTTTCAACCCGGTCGTCTGGATTGTCGGCGCCGGACAGTTTTTTGTTTATGTGATGCGCTCCGCCATTCTCTTTTGGGGACCCACTTTTCTCGGGCAGCAATACGATCTCGATATCAAGTCGTCCGTGTGGATGACCGCGGGCTTTGAGATTTCCGGCATAGCGGGAATGCTGCTCGCGGGCTGGATGTCGGACAGATTTTTCGGCGGACGCGCGGCGCGGGTGTGCGTGGTGTGCATGTTGCTGGCGACGGTTGCCGTGCTGCTTTTCTGGCTCCTGCCGCTGCCGCCGCTGGCGATGTCGGTGCTGCTGATGGCGGCGGGTTTCTGCATCTACGGACCGCAGGCGCTGGGCGGTGTCATTACTGCCAATATAGTCACCCGCCGTGCCGCCGCGACAGCGATTGGTTTCACGGCCCTGTTTGCCTACGCGAGCAATTTTGTCTCGGGCTGGGGCATCGGCCTGCTCGCGGAAAAATGCGGCTGGCCCGTCGTTTTCGGCGCGCTCTGCGTCGTCGGCCTGGCCGGCGCGATTGTCTTCGCGCTTCTGTGGAAAACGAAACCCGATGGTTATGATGACAACGCCTGATGCAGACAGACAATAATCCTGTCTGTACGGTTTTGGAATATTGGAATGGCGTGAATGGCAGCACAGACAGGATTGTCTGCGCTACTTTACCGGGCGCTGGCGTATAAGTTTTTGCTCAAAGTTTTCCGGTAATTGTCTATCCAGCGTCTCACGTCGGCGGGGTCGGGTTTGGCGTAGAGTTTTATGTTCTTGGTATCAAAACGCACGGTGAGCGTGAGCTTGTGATAACCGCGCTCGTAGTAACCGACAACAAAATCGTCGCCAGTGTCGAGGATTTGGAATTTGCGGAATGACTGGACAACGCGGTCTTTTATTTCCGGCAGAGTGAGTTTGTCCGGCACGGGGACAAGGCCGCAATACGCGCCGTCACCGTCGCTGGCGACGGCATCCGCCGCCGACGCGTGCGGCGCGTAAAAAAGCACGAGCAACGCGGCGGTGAGGATCGCGAGGCGCGAGATGTGGAATTTGGAAGGATGAAGCAAGGTTTTCATTGGCGAATTTGTATCAAATAAAATCGGACTGGTTATATATAACTGGCGTTACGCAGCTTGCAGGGCCTGACACAAGGTCAGGCCCTGCAAAATCAGCCGGCTGCGTAATATCAGTATATAATTTCAACTGCGGATTTCACGAATTTTTGCGATTTTGTTTTTATTCGCGAGCACTGTGAAATCCGCGGTTTGGTGGTTTATAACCGGATCAGAATTTCAAGCCAATGGCGGCGGTGAGGTTGAGGACGGTGTCCGCCTTTTTGTAGAAGTAAACATGGTCGGCGCCGCCGGGGATATTGTCCATATAGACACGCAGGTTGTTTATGTTTGCACTAGACATGCGGAGGATACGGTATCCGATGTCCATGTAACTTCTGGGTGTGAAATGCCAGGTGAAACCGGCGCCGACACCGAAGGCGAAGGCGGAACCAGTGCCGCTGCCGCGGTTGTTGAGACCAGAGGAGACAGGTTCGTCCGTGCTTATCTCCAACTTGGCGGAATAGTATCCGATGGTTGGCGTCACACGGAATTCGGCGCGTCCGTCGAGCGTGGACAGGATCACATAACTGTAGGAAAATAGCACGGGGATGATGCGGCAGTCGGCGTCAAGTTTGTGGCCATAGATGGTGTCACTGTCGCTGGCCGAATACAGGCCGGCTTCGAGTTGGATTTTGTTGTTTTGGTTGATGCGCCAGCCGAAGGCGACGGCGCCGCCAGCCATGTTATCTAAGCCGGTGAAAACATCTCTCATTTTGATGGAGGAGAGAAATCCGGCGCCGACATCGATATAAAAATTCGGAGCGTCGGTTTTCGGGAGCGCGTAGTTGGCGTCGGTGCCGGTATCAGCGCTGGCAGTTGAAATCGAGCCGGCGGTGAGCAGGCCGATGAGGAGCGCGGCGGACGCGCGGGAGGTGAGTTTTTTCATAGTGGTAGAAGACACGGCGCAGAACATTGCGATGAGAAAAGCATGGCGCAAGTAAAAAACAAGTATGCTTGTTTTTTCAGTGCCACCGCAGCCTCCCCGGAAGTCTTGGAGATACAAAGTATGCTTTGTGGCAAATCGGGGTGTTCCCAAGTATCCTTGTGCCATGCCAGCCGCGTCACGAGGACAGTTTCCACGGGGAAAACCGGGAGCC
>JAISGL010000196.1 GCA_031263125.1 Opitutaceae bacterium
CACGCGCGAGACGCCCGTGCCACAGCGTCTTGCTTGTCCAGTTTTTGAGATGCGCCCCCCCGCCGAACTGCTGCGGCAGAAGGCCCCTCTCATCAGCCCTCTGGCCTTGCATCTGCCTCTCCTTTTTCTTTCCGCCCACCTGGGTCAACTTCTGGCTGGATCTCCCGTGACTTCACTATTGCCTGTCTGCAATAGGCAACGGCTTCGCCGTAGCTACCTTCCGCAAACACCCTTTGGCGGGGTTTGGCAGGGTTTGCGTTTGCCGGGTTTGCGACTGTCGGGTTTGCGTCCGGGGTTTGGCGTGCAATTCAAAATGGCGGGCGTTGCGGCAAACGATGCGAGAGAGCGATACGGATGAGCGATGCGGATGAGCGATGCGGATGAGCCGCGAAGCGGTTTAATTTGGATAACCGTGCGTGAGGAGCAACGCGATGCAACCCACGATGCAACCCGCGGTTATGGCAGGCAACTTCGCTTCGTTCGCAAACACATTGAGTCCCTTCGGAACACCACCACCACTTTCGATCACACCGCGCGGGGTGACGGCGGGGGAGGATTTGTGAGGGGAAAGTGCGTCCAGAGGGCGGGGGGGATTTCCTCGGGGCGGGCCTGGGGGGTGAGGCCGGCGGCGGCGAGGCGGGCGAACCAGGCGTCGCGCGCGGGGGCGGGGAGGCGGTTGCGGAGGAGCGCGCCGAGTTGTTTGCGGCGTTGCTGGAAACAGGCGCGGATGTGGATTTTGGTTTCGGGGGCAAAGATGCAGGGCGCCGGTTTGCGGACGAGGTGGAGCAGGCAGGATTCGATGTCGGGGCGCGGATAAAAACAGGCGGCGGAGACTTTGTGGCCGGGGGCGATGTCGCAGGCGTTTTGGAGGAAGATGGAGATGGCGCTGTAGTGTTTGGAGCCGGGGGCGGCGGTGTAGCGTTGCGCGGCTTCCTGCTGGAGCATGAGCACCATGCGCCCGGGGAGCGGGCCGGAGAGGACGGCGTCCATCCACGGGGTCGAGATGGCGTAGGGGAGGTTGGCGACGATTTTGAAGGGAGGGAAAGAGGAAAGGGCTGAAGGGCTGAAGGGCTGAAGGGCTGAAGAGGCAGGGGCTGGGGGGGCGGAGGCTGGGGGGGCGGGGGCGAGGAGGGCGGGGGAGGGGAGGGGACGGTTTGTTTCGGCCTTCAGGTTTGGCGGACTGTCGCTTGCGCTCGAAACAGGTTTTCGGGTTTTGGGAGAAAATGCGGCCAGGGGGTGGTCGAGGGCGTCGCCTTCGAGGAGGTGGAAGGTGTTTGGGTATTTTGGCGCGAGGGTGGCAGCGAGGTGGGCGGCGAGGGTGGCGTCTTTTTCGACGGCGTAAACGCGCGCGCCAGTTTCGAGGAGGGCGGTCGTGAGCGTGCCGAGGCCGGGGCCGATTTCAACGACGGTGTCGGCGGAGGTGATTTGCGCGAGCGCGAGGGATTTGCGGACGATGTTTCCGTCAACGAGGAAGTTTTGCCCGAGAAAGCGTTTCGGGTTGTGGCCGAGGGCGGCGAGGAGTTCGCGTGTGGCTGAGGGCGTGAGAGGCATGGAGAAATGCCGGCGCGGGCGGGAGCGTGGGCGGCTGGCTTCGATTTAAGTCGGTTTAAGTCGAGTTAAATCGAGTTAAATCGAGTCCGGCCGAAGGGTTGCGCGGCGCGGAGGGATTGCATGAGCGCGGGCATGTCGGCGGCGCGCATCAAGGCTTCGCCGACGAGGGCGGCGTGAGCGCCGGCGGCGCGGGCGCGGGCGGCGTCGGTGGCGGTGTGGATGCCGCTTTCGCTGACGGCGGTGACGGTTTTGGGAAATTGCGGGATGAGGCGTTCGCTGATGGCGAGGTCGGTCGTGAAGCGGGCGAGGTCGCGGTTGTTGACGCCGATGATTGTGGCGTCGTGCGCGAGGGCGCGGGCGAGGTCGGGTTCGTTGTGGATTTCAAAGAGCGCGTCGAGTCCGGCGGCGCGGGCGGCGTCGTGGAGCGCGCGGATTTCACCGTCGGTGAGCGCGCGCACGATGATGAGGATGGCGCTGGCGCCGGCGTCGCGGGCCTGGAGGACTTGGAACGGATGAACCATGAAGTCCTTGCGGAGGATGGGGATAATGGGGAGCGGCTTTTGGAGGGCGGAGGCGTTCATCGCGGCGGCAACGGCGCGAAGGTCATCGAGCGTGCCGCCGAAATATTTTTCGTCGGTGAGGACGGAGAGCGCGCTGGCTCCGGCGGTCTGGTAGCGGAGGGCCTGGCCGGGCGCGGAAGTGTTTTCGGCGATGGCTCCGGCGGAGGGCGAGCGGCGTTTGATTTCGGAGATGATGGCGAGCGTGCCGTCGGCGGGGCGGAGTGCGGCGGCGAAGGAGGGCGGGGCGGGGAGCCGGGCGTTGAGCTGTTCGAGTTCGGAGAGCGCGACGGGACGGATGAGCGGGGCGATTTCGCGCCGCTTGTGGGCCATGATTTCGGTGAGTTTGTCCATCGGTGAAAAATGAAGGCGTGAGGAAATGCGGGCGCGAGGAAAATACGGAATGCGTGAGGAAATACGGGATGCGTGAGGAAACACGGGATGCGGGGTGAAAGGAAGAACTGTTTTGTGAAATTGGTTTTCTCCGCCGGGCTTTCCGCCGGGCCTTCTGATTGCATATGCGCTTCAAGTCATGATACTTAGAATTATTCAAATTTTTTTGATGCGGCACCCAAGACACGAGCGCGCGGTTTCCGAAAGTCTCCATGCAGGCCATCAATTCCGATGGCCTGCCGCCAGTAATGCAAACATTGCAATGGGAAAACGGCGCAAACGCGGCTCAAACACGGCGCAAAAATGGCGCAAACGCGGCGCAAACAAAGAAACGCCGCTCGTGTTCGCGAATCACAAATCGGCGTATTCCGCCTTGCTGCTGACGGGCCAGTCTTTGTTGATGCGCTTCACGTGGCCGGCGAGCACGCCGCCGGGGCCGAGTTCGAGGAAGGCCGTCGCGCCCGCCGCCTGCGCACTCACGATGCAATCTTCCCAAAGCACCGACGAAACAACCTGTTTCGCAAGCGCGGCGCGGATGTCGGCGGGGTCGCTGACGGCTTCGCCGGTGGTGTTGGTGAAGACGGTCACCTTCGGCGCGGCAAAGGTCACGGTTTCGAGAAACTTCGCAAAGGCATCACGCGCAGGCGCCATCAGGCGGCTGTGGTAGGCGCCGGCCACGTTCAGCTCGATGGCCCTTTTGACGCCGTTGGCCGCGGCAGGGAGGTTGGGCGCGCTGCCGGACGCATTGATTTCGATGGCGTTTTTGGCTCCGCCGGCCTTTGCGCTGGCGACGGCGTCGACGATTTTTTGTTTCTCGCCGGAGATGATGATCTGGCCGGGGCAGTTGAAATTGGCGGCTTCGAGATCGAACTTCTCGCAGAGCGCGGCGACGGTTTCACGCGATTCGCCAATGATGGCGGCCATGCTGCCGTGGGTGGCCTCGCACGCCATCTGCATGAGGCGTCCGCGTTCGGCAACGACGCGCAGACCGGTCGCAAAGTCAAAAACCCCGGCGGCGGTGAGCGCGGTGATTTCACCGAGGCTGAGGCCGAGCGCGTATTTGGCGCCGGCCACGTCGGTGTCGCCTTTTTCCCTGAGCGCGGCAATGAGCGCGAGGCCGTGCACGAAAAGCGCTGGCTGGCACACCTTGGTTTGCGTAAGCTCGGTGTCCGGGCCTTCGAACGAGATTTTCTTCAGGTCCCATCCGAGGACGTTGTTGGCTTTGTCATAAAGTACGCGCGCGGCCACGGAGTTTTCATAGAGCGATTTGCCCATGCCAATTTTTTGTGCGCCTTGACCGGCGAAGAGAAGTGCGAGTGACATATTTGTGTGATTATTGGCGGGCTTGAAGCCCACAGAGCCTACCATGTCTATGAATCGCGTTGTAAAAACCAATCAGAAAATTTTTGAAAAAATTTGAACGTGTTGATACAAATTCCCGGCAAACTGACGCCGGCGGCGGCGGCGGTTTCACCGGGTCAAAACCGCTGCAATTGCGGAAAATATTTTTTGTCGTTCACGAGCGGTTTTGCCGGCTCGGGATTCTGCTCAACCGGCCTGAGTTTCAAAATCGTGTTTTCGGGAACGCCCGGCATGGTCTGTGTTTGCGGTTCTGCCGCCGGGGCTGTCGCCATGTCTGCCTGCCGGGCGGCGTCACCTTGCGGGGAAATCGGCGGCGGCGGGAGGCGCACGATGCTCGGGCCGGTCGCCTCAAGCATGGGCTGCGTCATTTGGGCCGCGATGTATGCGCTGCCGGCGGTGCGCGACGCGGCGGCTGGCGCGCCTCCCGTGACGGCGGAATCCGCGCCGGTCGCACCCGCCAAGGTCGCCGCCTGCTGTTGCGCGTCGCCGGAGCCGGGGTCGGAAGACTGCGATGCGATGACGGCGGCGGCGGCGCCCGAGGAGGTCTCCATCCATTTTTGCAAATATTGTACGAGCGGATCGTTCGCGGCCGCGGCTGCGGCGGATTTCCGGGACGCGGCGGATTTACCGGCGGCACCGGCGCCGGCGCCGGTGCCGGTGTCGGTGTCAGCATCGGCGCCGCGAATATTCGGGCGAACATTGCGAGTGCCGTCCGGCTCCGGTTTTCCGGTCAACGGGTCAATTGCGACCCCGTCGCCGATCCCGCCATCAATCCCGCCGCCGGTCCTGCCGTCGCGTGCGGTTCCCGCGCGCTGCCGCCTTTCGTCCGCCTCGATCCGGGCGACGCCCTCGACGAGCCAGTTCAGCGAATACGCCGCCGCGCCCGGCAAAGCGTGCACGGCATTGTCCACGTTGGACGGCAGCACGCGGTTTTGCGGTGCGCCCGAAGGCGGCGCGTTCCCGCCCGCCGCTGGCCGCCCCACGTCGAAACCGGTGACTTGTTCCACCGGGAAAACCAGCTTGCCGGGGGAAATTTCCGTCACGCCCGGAGCCGGCGCGGACGCGGGCACGGGCGCGAACGTGGGCGCGACAAAAACCGGGGCCTGCCGCCCGTCCTGCGCCTCAGCCGGTCGGGCCGATGCGGGCTGCGTTTGTTGCGCGGATGCGCCCGCCTGCGGCTGCGCGTCACCGGCAAAGACGACCGCGCCCGCCATTGCAAAAACGGCGGTGACTGCGAATGACTGGACGCGCGATAAAAACATGTGGATTGGCAAATCGGCAAATCGGCAAATTTGCAAATCCGCAAACTTGCAAACCTGCCGACCCCAAAAAAAACACCACGCCCCCTGTCTGGCAAGCCGGCACGGATGCGGTCCGCATTCCAAAAATCCGCATTCCGCATTCATCCTCGCCTCCTCCCTTGTTCCCCTCTTGTTTTCCTCCGCAATTTTTCGCAAAGTCTGACCATTATGTTTTTACGGACCATGTTTCACCGCGCCGCGCCGCTGATCGCGCTCACGCTTTTCGCCACCACTCTCGCACACGCCCAAAGCCTCAATGTCGAAGTCGCCAACATGCGCCAGGAACTCGACCTCCTGCGCCAGCGCGTGGGTGAACTCCAACTCGCCGTCGAATCGCTCCAGCGCGAAGTCTCCGAGACCCGCTCCGCCGCTGCCGCCGGCAAACAAAGCCACGCCACCATCAACCAACTCCACGACGCCATCGCCGACCTCAACCGCCTCATCAAAGACTCCAACGCCGCCAGCAAGTCCGACATCCTCCGCACCGTCAGCACGCAAATGGACAAACTCGTCAGACAAACCAACGACGCCCTCGCCGACATGGCCAAAACCATCAACACCCGCTCCCGCCCCGTCACCAACGCCGGCTCCGGCGGCAGCACCACACCCGCCCCCGTGCCCACCTTCTCCGACAACTATCCCAAGGAAGGCATCAGCTACACCGTGCAACCCGGCGACAACATAAGCACCATCGCCCGAAAAACCGGCGCCCGGCAGCAGGACATCATCAACGCCAACAGAATCGCCAACCCCAAAGCCCTCATGCCCAACCAAGTCCTCTTCATCCCCGGCGGCAAAGAACCCGCCCCGCCCGCCCAATCCGCCCCGCCGCCACCCGCGCCAAACTCGCCCGTCGCCCCGGCAGCCAACTGATTTTAATTTCACGCACGCACGCTACGCACAACCCAACCACCGCATCTAATTCCAACCACCAAACCACCAAAACATCAAACCACCATGGCCGCACCCAAATCACGCCTAGGCCGCGGACTCGGCGGACTCATCGCCAACGCCGCCAACGCCGCCAAAAAAAACGCGCCCGCGCCCGCTGCATCCACCGCTGCATCCGCCAAAACCGCCGGCGCCACCGCGCCGCACGCCGGACATCCCGCCACGCCCGCCGCCGCCGCCGCACCCGCACCCGCCGCACCCGCACCCGCCGCGCCTGCCGCCGCGCACCACGGGATGCCCGGCTTCATCGAAATCGCCGTCACCGGCATCATCCCCAGCCCCACGCAAGCCCGCAACGGCATCGCGCCCGCGGAGCTTCAGGAACTCGCCGACAGCATCGCCGCCGAAGGTCTCCTCCAACCCATCGTTGTCCGCAAACACGGTGACAAATACCAACTCATCGCCGGCGAACGCCGCTGGCGCGCCTTCCAACTCCTCAAACTCAAAACCATCCCCGCGCGCCTCACCACCGCGAGCGACACCTCCGCCGCCGTCCTCGGCCTCATCGAAAACCTCCAGCGCGAAGGTCTCAACCCCATCGACGAAGCGCAAGGCTACGCCAGCCTCATCCGCGATTTCAGACTCACCGCCGAAACCGTCGCCGACCGCGTTGGCAAAAAACGCCCCACCATCGCCAACGCCCTCCGCCTCCTCAACCTCGACGCCGAACTCCAAGGCTACGTCGCCACCAACCGTCTCAGCGCCGGCCACGCCAAAGTCCTCCTCGGCATCGAGGACACCGCGCAACGCGCCCTCATCGCCCGCCGCGTCATCGAGGAAGCCCTCAACGTCCGCGACACCGAACTCCTCGTCCAAAAATACAAGCACACCGCCGCCAACACTGCCGCCGCCAACGGCAAGTCCTCCTCCGGACAACCCAAAGGCACCCCCGCCGGCGCCGACGCCGCCACCGTCGCGACCATCGAACGCAAACTCACCTCCCACTTCGGCTCCCGCGTCGCCGTCCGCCACACCGCCCGGAAAGGCAAAATCATAATCGAGTACGCCGGCAACTCCGACCTCCAGCGCATCCTCGAAAAACTCGGCGTCGAAGCATGAGCGGATTTTCGATTTTCGATGTCAGGCTTCTCGCTTCGCTCGGAACTCGATTTTGGATTGGGAAGCTGCCGCTCCAATCCCGAAATCACATCCCCCGAAATCATACCCGCGCGGAAGCGCGCAATCTAAAATCTAAAATCCAAAATCCAAAATTCGCTCATGTCCGACGCGCCTGACACACTGCTCGAAGCCACGCAGGCATACGGCGCGAAAGTCCTCCGCCTGCGACTCCCCTTCATCGGCGAACTCCGCGCATACACCCTCGCCAAACTCCGCCACGACCTCATCGCCGGCGCCACGCTCACGCTCGTTTCCATCCCGCAGGCAATCGGCTTCGCGCTCATCCTCGGACTCCCGCCCGGCCCCGTCATCACCTCCGTTGTCATCGGCGGCTTCGTTGGCTCGCTCTTCTTCTCATCGCGCTACCACGTCTTCGGCCCCACAAGCTCGATCAGCATCATCACTGCCGCCACGATAACAACCGTCGTCGCGGCCAACCCCGGACTCGAACTCTCGCAAATCCAACTCGCCGTCCTCATGGCCTTCATGATCGGCGTGCTCCAGTTCGTGGCGGGCATGTTTCAATTCGGCGAAGTCACGCGCTTCATCTCCCTCGCCGTCGTCGTTGCCTACAGCACCGGCATCGGACTCCTCCTCGTGTCGAGCCAGCTCCACCACGTCTTCGGACTCCCCGCCGCGCGCGGCGGCGCCTTCGCCACCAACCTCTGGGGAGTCATCAAAGGCATCGCGCAAGGCCAGGCATCATGGTGGGCCGCCGGCATCGGCGCCGGCACCTGGCTGGTCTTTGAACTCCTCCACCGCTTCCGCCCCAAATGGCCGGAAGCCCTCTTCGGCCTCGTCGTCACGGGCATCGCCGGCTGGGCCTTTTCGCGAGGGATGCACACCGTCCCCTTCAACCTCGTCAGCGGCGAAGGCGAACTCGCCGCGCAACTCCCCGCCTTCGCCGGCCTGCACCTCTCCACCGCCGAATTCTCCGTGATGCCCTCGCTCTTCGGCACCTGCGTCGCCATCGCCATCCTCGGCATGCTCGAAGCCACCTCGATCACAAAAGGTCTCGCCGCCAAAAGCGGCCAGCCGGTCGAACCCCGCCAGGAACTCGCCGGCATGGGCGCGGCCAACATCGCCTGCGCGCTCTTCAGCGGCGTGCCCGGCTCCTCCTCCTTCGCCCGCTCCGCCGTGAACTACCAAAGCGGCGCCGCCACGCAAATGTCCTCCATGCTCAGCAGCGTGGTCGTGCTCGGCATCGTGCTCTTCATCACGCCCGCCTTCGGCTACATCCCCGTCGCCGCGCTCGCCGCGCACCTCATCCGCGTCGGCCTCAAAATGGTCAACCCCGCGCAAATCCGCATCGCCTTCCGCTCCACCCGCTCCGACGCGTTTGTCTTCGGCATCACCCTCCTCTCCTGCCTCTTCCTCAAACTCGACACCGCGATCTACGTCGGCATCGGCGTCTCCCTCGCGCTCTTCCTGCGCAAAGCCAGCGCCCCCTCGCTCGTCGAGTACACCTTCACCGACGAAGGCGCGCTCACCCAACTCGAGCAAGGCGAAAAACGCCGCAACGACGCCATCTCCATCGTCCACGTCGAAGGCGAACTCTTCTTTGGCGCCGCCGACCTCTTCCAGGAACAAGTCCGCCTCATGTCGTCCGACAGCAACATCCGCGCCGTTATTCTCCGCATGAAAAACGCGCGCCACCTCGACGCCACCTCCGTCATGTCGCTGCTCCAGCTGCACGAGTTCCTGCAAAAAACGCACCGCCACCTCATCATCAGCGGCATCAGCCCCGACGTTGAAAACGTCCTCAACTCCAGCGGCGCGATCAAGGAAATCGGCAAAGAAAACGTCTTCCCTGCCGAGGCGAACCTCACGGCCAGCACGAAAAAAGCGCTCCTGCGCGCCTCGCACCTCCTCCAAGGCGCCACCGCCGACGTCCGCATCTTCTACGACAAAAAACGCGAGGAATCCAAAGCCACCGCCCCCCAAAAAAACTTCCCCGCCGACCACTCGCACCTGAACGATTATCAGATTTAGCCGCCGCCCGGGCATCAGGCTGATCAGCCCGATCTGTCTGATCAGTCCGATCTGTCAGATCAGTCCGATCCGTCCTATCCGCCTACCACCATGTCCCATCCCGCACCACGCCCCTGGCCCACAAAATGGGTCGCCTTGGCAATCGCCATCAGCCTCGCGGCCTACACGATTTTCACGCTCGCCACCCTCGAAAACCGCAAAACCGCCCGGCAAACCCACGAACCCTGGGCCGAGGCGCAAGCCCGCGCCGAAAAAGTCCACCGTGCCGAAACCGCCGGCTACAAACTCATCACCGCCACGACCGAACGCCCCTCCGACCCCGCGATCATGGACGAAGCCATCAGCAAATTCCGCGCCTCCATCACGCCCGCGCCCGCCGGCATCCCCGTGGAAATCAGCATCCTCATCTCCCCCCAACCCCGGCTCCCCGACAGCATCAACAAAATCGCCGCCCCCGCCACCATCGCGTCGAAAGACCCCTGTCAAATCCTCTACACCTGCCAGCTCCCCGACGACCAAAAACTCCTTGGCGACACCTCCGTCTACATCAAGGACAACGACATCGTGATCATCACCCACTTCAACACCCTTGACGGCGACCTCCGTGCCCGCGCCCGTGAAACCACGGTCCTGCTCACCATCCCCGGCGGCGTCCTCACCTCTGGCCGCACCTACACCATCACCCTCGCCGCCCGCGCCGAATCCCGCCGCTGGACCATGCTCGCGCACTGACCCCCGCCCCCGCCCGCAGCGCACCCTGCAATTTTGGAATTTGGAACTGAGGAATCAAGTAACTGATGTTACGCGACTGGCAGGATTTCGTAGGGCCTGACCTTGTGTCAGGCCGCGAATTACGAATGTGGCCCCCTTCGCAAGCACGGCCTGACACAAGGTCAGGCCCTACGGGCTGCGTAACATCAGTCAAGTAAGAATAATATGCTTGTCCGTCGCGGGAAAAATCGCGGGAAAAATCGTCTGTTGACACCGGCCTCGGGACGCCTATTTGTTGCAGCCTTTTTCAAATGAGCACGCCAGAACAGCCCGCCGCGGAAGCGGCAGCACCAGCACCACAACAGCAGAGCCTCACGCCGGAGAAATTTCCTTTCACCGTGCCCCAACTCATGGGTCGTTACGTCACGGACACGGGCAAGATTCTTCCCCGCAAATACACGCATCTCACCGCCAAGCAGCAGCGCCGCGTCACGAGTACCATCAAGCGCTCGCGCAATATGCTTCTCGCCCAGTGAGGCGCGACGAACGCACCGCACTCCATTTCCTCGAAGGCCGGATGATTTCCGGCCTTTTTTGTCTTTCGACTTAAGTCGGTTTAAATCGGTTTAAATCGATTTAAGTCGACCCGAACACAGCAAATGGCCCGACGAACGCATAGCATCGCCACCCGCATTTATCGCGGCACGCCACGCAATATCGCATTGCTCGCCCGCGCGCTCCAACGCGGCGAACTCGTCGCCGTGCCCACCGAAACCGTCTACGGCCTCGCGGGCAACGCACTCTCCACCGACGCTTGCGCCGCCATCTTCCGCGCCAAGGGCCGCCCCGCCAACGATCCGCTCATCGTCCACGTGTACGACCTCGCGCAGCTCGACCGGCTCGCGCATCGCAACCCCGCCGTCGAAAAACTCGCCCGCGCCTTCTGGCCCGGCCCGCTCACGCTCGTGCTTCCCAAAAAAGACGTCGTGCCCGATTCCGCCACCTCCGGCCTGCCCAGCGTGGCGATTCGCATGCCCGCGCATCCCGTTTTCCGCGCACTCCTGAAAAAATGCGGACTGCCGCTCGTCGCCCCCAGCGCAAACCCGTTCGGCTACATCAGCCCCACGTGCGCCGGCCATGTCCGCGACGGCTTGCGCGGGAAAATCCGCCATATCCTCGACGGAGGCGATTGCGCCATCGGACTCGAATCGACCATCGTCGACCTGCGCGACCCGCGACGCCCCGCAATCCTGCGTCCCGGAAAAATCGGCGCCGGCGAAATCGCCCGCGTGCTTCGGGTGAGCGTAGACGCGGATGTGGGCGCGAACGCGAACGTGGGCGTGAGCGTGGGCGTGGGTGCGGGCGTGGATGTGGGCGCGGGCGTGCGTGGGGGCGCGGGCGTGGTGGCGCAAAAAAAACATCGCGCCGGTGGCGTGCTTGCCGGTGGTGTGCGCGCTGCACTCGCGCCTGGAATGCTCACCAAGCACTACAGCCCGCGCACCCCCGTCGTGCTGCACGCGCGGCTCACGCGCGCGGACATCGCGGGCATCCCGCGCGACGAGGCCGTGATGCCGCTCTTCGCCGCCGCTTCCGCAGACGCC
>JAISGL010000270.1 GCA_031263125.1 Opitutaceae bacterium
CCTGCTGGCGCGGGCCGCGCGACGTGCGCACCGTGCGGCAAAGATTCCAATAACTGTAACCGGCTCCCCGGACGGATTTGGTTTTGCGACGTAGAAACATGCCCGGCAGTATCGCACAAAAATCTCCCGCATGGATAGAGGGTGTTCGGCACTACATGCCCCGCGCGATAACGCTTCCCTATGAAACGCGCCCGGTCAAAAAACCGCTCTCCTCTGAAAGTTTTTTCGCCATCCGGGTGAACTGCGGAACTCGGGTTAGGGTCCGTCCAAAAATAACTGGGCGAAGGTGTGCCGGAATAGGAGCACCGACCAAGACGGCGACAAAGGAGTTTACCAGAGGTAAATGACCGCAGGTGCCAACGCTGGATCACGCTTTCAGTCTAAATAAATTCGCCCAGTTATTTTTTAGCAGACCCTTAGTCGCACCCTTTTTAGCTCCCGCTCCTAATTTTGACTTTTGGTCACTTTTGAAAACACACCATTTCTAAGGAAAAAAATGTTCATGACTGTGAAACTGTTATTTTTCGAATCAAGTGTTCCCGTGGCGGTCACAACATCTCCCACTTTAACAGACTCTATTATCTGTTTCGATCCAGTCCCTAAATCTACAGCAAAAGAGGGCTTATTGAAATATGCAGTTTCAACCGGTCCCATCTCCATATGTATAGAATAGGCACCACTGCTATATGTGGCTGGAGGCTTATGGGATTCTGGCTTTTTTTCACTGATTCTCGTTAATGTGCCAGTAATGGTATATCTTTTTTCAGCCCATTTTTTATCGGCTGTTATGTAGTTATCTTTATAATCTTGCACCATTTCCTGAAGCATATCATCGGTCATTATAATCGGAGGAGAACTCTGCATGATTGTCGAAGAGGAACTCTGAATGATTGCCGGAATCGGGATTCCTTGGCATCCTGCCAAAATCCCTCCCAAGCATATTAATGAGAATAGGACGACGAGTGGTGTTGGATAAGCAGTATTTTTATGAGTCATATTGATATGTGAATCAACGCGTGAATTTCTGTCAAGAAATATTTAAAAAAATTAGAGCCATCCCATAGCGAAAAACTGAATTATGTTATCTCGCAATGAGTTACGAATATGTGTTTTTTTTGGGAAAATTTCGTCCAGAGAGAGGACTTCGATGTCTGTTTTGTAACATTTTATCAATCAACATATTCCTATGAGATACCTCTGAAAAAATTTGATTACACCCACCGTCAAGCGCGAGGGTCAGGGGAGCGCGGGGAGGGGGGCGGTGTTGTTTTTGCGGGAGATTTCTTCGATGCGGCGGTCGGGGTCGACGATGAGGCGCGCGGCGGCGAGGTCGGTGGTCGCGGGGAATGTGAGTTCGACCGTGGCGGTTTTGGGGTGCAGGTCGAGGGGCGCGGGGATCGGGGGGAGCGGCGCGGTCGCGAGAGTATTGCCGGTGACATCGACGAGGGCGAGCGTCGATGGCGGGGAGGCGACTGAGCCGAGGTTGTGGACGACGACGGCGAGCACGCGGGGGGCGCGGCGCGTGATGTCGCGGGGTTCGATGCCGAGGTCGGGGCGTTGCGAGTAGGGGGTGGCGGGGGCGGTTTTGCGAAAGCGGAGCACGCTTGTGGCGCGGGCCGGAAACACGAGTTCGGTGTCGTCGTCGCGCCCGAAGGCGAGCGTGCGCGCGGGTTGGGGGGAGGCGTCGGCGCGGTGGTCGCCGTCGGTGTCGATGCCTTGCGTGATTTCCCACTGGCCGGGGTTGAGGACGGGGCCGCCGGTGAGGGTGGCGCGCACGGGCGCGTCGTCGAGGTTGCAGGCGATGAGGGTGAAGGCGTCGGGCGTGGCGTCGGGGATGAGGATGGCGAGGCTTTGCGCGGTGGCCGGGGCGTGGAAGCGCCAGCCCACGGCGTGGCCGTGGAAGGTGGAATTGCGGGCGAGGGCAACGCCGCCGAGGCGCGCACGCTGGAGGTCGGTGGTGGGCGCGTTTACGCGGTCGATCCAGAGCGAGCCTTCGGTGTTGATGTATTCGAGGAGCTGGCAGGAGCGAATTTGCGCGGTGTAGGCGGCGGCGAGGATTTCGTTGTCACCGGTCAACTGCCAGCGGAGATATTCGTGGGAGGCACCGCGCTGGATGCCGGTAAGGGTGCGGGACGCGGTGGTGGCAGAGGCGGGTGCGACAGGTACGGGGGCGGAGCTGGCAGCGGGGGCAGGTGCGGGTGCGGATGCAGGTACGGAGCCGCCGATGGCAACGACGGCGGCGGGGGCAGCGAAGGTGGGGGTGGTGGCAGCGGGGGCGCTTGGGGCAGGAGCGGAGCCGGGGGCGGGGGCGGAGCCGGGCGCGGGCGCGTGTGCAAGGGCGGCGGCGGGAGGCGGGGTGAAGGCGCGGGGCGCGCCGGGCGCGGTCAGGCGGGTCGGGTCGACGCGGTCGCGGAGCGCGAGGGTGTCGATGGCGTTGGCGTTTACGTTGGCGAGGGCAGTCACGCCGCCGTCGAAGATGGGGTCGAGGTATTTCGTGTCACCCGTCCATTGCCAGGCGTTCCAGAAGAGCGGCCAGGGGAAATAGGGGTGAACGGGCGCGGCGGGTTCGGTGTCATCGTCGAAGCGGATGATGTTGGGGATGCGGTGGGCGCCTTTGCCGTCGGAGCGGCGGTGGGCGAGGAGGCCGTCGGCGAGTTCGGTGATGAGGCGGCGCGCGGCGGGGTTGCCGTTGTAGTCGGCGAGGAGGTGCACGGGTTGGAAGGTGAGGTAGGCGTAGGCGCGGGCGGCGCCCCAGGGTGGCTCGGTGGCGGTGCGGGCGGCGCCGTAGTAGGAGGAGCGGACGTGGCGGTGGCCGGCGGCGTTGATGCCGGTGATGTCGTGGAGCGCGCGGGTGGTTTCCATGGCGCGTTCGAGCAGGAGCGGACTGGAGGGCTGGCTGACGAGGCATTCGCCGAGGGCGTTGATGCCTTCCTCGTAGTTGTGCAGCTCGTCGGTCTGGATGGTGTTGATGCCGCGGGTGAACATGCCGTTGGCGTAGGCGGCTTCGAGGAGGGCGAGGTTGGAGGCGCGGATTTTTTCGGGGTTGACGCCGATGAGCGCGAGGCCGGGCCAGATGTTGGTGAGGTCGGTGTCGTCGGGGATGCCGCCGCCGAATTCGCCGCCGTCGATTTGCCGGTGGTCGATATACCAGTCAACGAATCTGGAGACGTGGTCGAGGAGCTGGACCTGGCGCGCGGCCCAGAGGGGCACGCCGTCCGCGGGCGCGGGGAGCGGGGGAACGTCGGGCGGCAGCACGGGGCCGGCGGCGGGGCCGGCGGCGGCGGCGTAGAGGCGTCCGAGGTGGTGCCGGGGGTTGACGCGCAGGAGGTCGCCGAGGTCGGCGGCAAAACGGGTCCAGAGGGCGAACTTGGGGCCGCGGGGTTTTTCCTCAACTTGCATGGCGTAGTTGTCGCGGACTTGCGTGAAGCGGTCGAGTTCGTGCTCGGGGCGCGCGGCGTCGCGGGGTTTGAACACGAGGCGGAGGCGGGCGCCGGCGAGGTGGCCGGGGGCGAGGTCGGGCGAGGCGGAGGCGAGGGTGAGGAAGAGGGATTTTCCGGGCGGGAGGAGGCGGTCGCGCAAATCGAGCCAGAGCGTGCGCGGCGGGGTGGCGGCACCGTCGGAGCGCAGGCTGAAGGAGAAATCGAGCAGGTTGCGCGCGGGCCAGAGCGGGTCTTTGACCTGGATGTTGAAGGGGACGAGGCCGCCGGGGTGCGTGGGCGCGAGCGGGAGCGCGGGGAGGTCGATGGCGATGCCGTCGAGGGCGTCGTCGCGGGAATCCCATTCGTCGGGGATGAGGATGTGGATGAGGGGGAGTTGGG
>JAISGL010000300.1 GCA_031263125.1 Opitutaceae bacterium
GGGAACGACAGGTTGTACCACTTCCTGCCAGTCCTGCCTACTCTCGTGCTGGAGATGCGCTGGAGAGGGCGCGGGAGATGGCGAAACGATGCGGGCGAAGCGACCCTTGTCAGGTGACAGCGTGTCCGGTTACAGCGCTAAAAAAGCTGGTGGAGCCGCACATGCGCGGCGATCCGATGCGTCCGCTGCTTTGGACATGCACGACAGAACTGGCCGTCGGGTTTATGCGACTTGGGCACAGGACAAGCCCCAACACGATCGCCCGTTTGCTCAGGAAGAGGGTTGATTCAGATTGCGTTCCCTATAGGCGAAAATCTCCAAAAAAGCGGCCTTGAAATCATCGCTGAAGCCTTCGAGGTCACTTTTGCGCAGCATACCGTCCCCGATCATGCACACCATGAATTGCTGCATCGTCGAACGCGAATGCCCGTCGAGGCAGCGGCACAGGGCCTTTGCCGTTTTGTTCATCGCCTCGATCGTATCCCAAAATCGCTCCGTCTCGGTTTTCTTCGGAGCCGTCAGCATGGCCGCAAACAACGTGTTGCGTTCGGCCAAATACCGTTCGCGCAATATCGGCGCCATTGCTTTGAATTTTTTCCAGTCAGCTTCCGTTTGCATGATGATTTTTCAGTTTATGCTTTGATGTTATGTGTTGTGAGCAGTGACAGAACATCTCAAGCGGTCCGTCAAAACCGTGGCAAACTGATATTCGCCGAAACTGATATTCCCCCCTCTCCCACGCGGGCGCGGCCCGACGCAAGGTCAGGCTCTGCGGGCCGCACAACATCAGTCATGATAATTCGCTTTCAAGATGAGACAGACTTGATTGCGTGCTGGAAAATAAATAGGGACAGGTTAAAAGTAAGGGACATATTAAATATATTAAATAAAAATATTGACATCTGAATTTAATGAAAACGAATGCATAATCTCCAATATATCAACAATTTGTATGATATTACTTGTAAATTATTGCAAGTATCGTGTGACGACGAAAAGGCGAAATGGGAAATGATATCAATGCACCGGAAACGGATGCAGCATGATCACCTCGTCGTCTTCACCCTCGGTCGTGGCCGCGCCCGTCAATGATTCCCACGAGGCGCGCACCTCTGCGCTCAACGGCTGCGTGGCCAGCCACTGGCGCGCGCTCTCGCGCTGCGCGGGCTGCCTCATCATGGCCGTGAATATTTTGAACCGCAGCGCATCCTGCTTCCGCGCATCCGCCATCATCGGGATGAGTTCCGCGGCATTGTTCCAGTTGCCACTGTTCACCCACTCGTCGGAGAAATAATTGATCGTGGTCTGTCGCGCTGCGCCGTCCGGCATCGCGCTGATGTCCGGCAGCGTTATCGGGACGCCGTCCCGCGTCATTTGGCCCAACTGCCGCAGACGCTTCCCGGTGATCTGCCCCGGATTTGCCAGCAGCCAGTTCACGGCCTCCGGCATTTTGTCCTCGCCGGCAAGTTTCAGGGCTTCGTCGATTCGCTGCGCGGTGAACGAGTCATCCGCGACCGCGTTTACACTCGAAAGAAAACCCATCGGGTCGCCCTGCGCCATTTGTTTCATTCTGATTTGTTCGCGCAATCCGGCATCCGCCTCCGAATCGAGCCACGCCTCCGCCGCCTTGCGATCCGAGTAGGCCCACAACTCATAGCCGCGATAAATCTGATCGAACTGGCCGCTCTCCGGCAAAAGCACGCGCGCCGCCGCCACGGCCTGATCCGCGTCGGTCGTGAACAACGTAAGCACCACGTCGTTCCCGTAACGCTGGCGTTTTTCGGCGGGTAATTTTTGCAAAACATCGAGCGCAATCGCCGGATCAAGGGACGTCACATAATACATGGACGAACGCAGAATATCGTCGTTCAACTGCGAACCAAAACGTTCGACCAAAGCGGGCAGCTCGGACGGCGATGTTTGCGCGATCGTCCGCAAAACGGAATCGAATGCGCTCTGCGCGTATGGCTTGCCCTGCTGCTGCAAACACCACTCCACCGCGCCACGCGCATCACTCCTCGCGAGCGCCACCGCAAAGCCGCCGGCAGCAGCAGCCTTTTCGTTGTCGGGCAAACTCACGAACATCCGCCGCGCATCTTCGAGACTCACCTGCGCCATCATCTGGATGATATGACTGAAAAAATATTCCGAAACCGGTATCTGATCCGCCACCGCCAGCTCCATCGCCTGCTCCGGATAGTCGCGCATGATGTCGCCGATCACGCATTCGCCGGCGTGGTTGCGATCCACTTCCGACAGATTTTGCCGCAGCCATTCGATTACACGGGGCATCTGCGTTCTGCCGATGATTCCGAGCGGAATCGCATACGCGCTGTTGCGATGCGTGAAACGCGGGGATGCGTGCACAAATGCCAGCGCCGCATCTGCATCCTGTTCCGCCCAGCGCCGCAAACACTCGCGCGCATGGCCGAGATTTTTTTCGGGACATTCCGCCGCAATCCACCGCTCAAGATACCCGCGCCATTCCGCGACTGTTTTTAATCCGGCAATGCCGGGGTAAAGTTCACCGGGGCCGGCTGATTTGCCGCTCCCCTGCCGCCCGTTGGCCGCTTTCGAATCTTTCGAGTCTCCCGCGCCGCCGGATTTTTCGGCGCGGTTTGCCGTCCCGCCGGCCCCCATTCGCCCCAAACCAAATCCCAGCGCCCCACCCGCAAGCGCGCAGCACACACATGCGATGATGATTTTGGAAGAGTTCATGAATCGGTAAAAGGTTGCAGGCGGACACTGAAGTCCGGCGCGTGCATCCGGTCAACATCTGTGCGAGGCGGGGACGCAAGACATGCTGCGAGACATGATCTGTGCGCGAGGCGTGGTCTGCGTGCGAGGCATGGTGCGTGGCACGGTGATCATCAAACGGGTGCCGTGGCTCCATGGTGAAATTTGGCGAAATTTGTCGCGGCGCTTCTGCGTTGCGGCGCTTTGTGACTGCTGGTTGTTGGAACCGTCATGGTTGCGGTGGTCCGAGTGCGTTTTTGCGCACGTTGCGGAGGGTGACGAGATCGCCCCAATCGGTGATTTTCGGCAACGGGCGCGGCGCCGTTCGCTTCCGGCGTCCCG
>JAISGL010000451.1 GCA_031263125.1 Opitutaceae bacterium
GCCGTCCACGGGCAAGATGCCCGTGCTACTCGATCCGGCGGCTTCGCCGTCAGCGGGCGGGACGCCCGCTCTACTCCAGAATTGGCGGCATGCCCTGTCCCGTTTTTGAGATGCGCCCGTATAACATCAATTCTTAATTGGATCATGGATGCAATTATGAATGAATGTTGGAATCACCTCACCGGCTCGACAATCACGCGGCGGAGCCAGAGGAGGTCGCGGTCGTCCTTGGCGGTGGTTTTTGGGGCGATGGAAAATTCGGCGGGCGCGGCGTCCTTGATTGTCACGATGCCGAGCACGTGGCGCACGAGGGGGAGCGGCTGGTGTTTTTCGTAGACACCGGTGAGGAGCGTTTCAAAGGGAATCTCGAAATCGCCCGCGCGGAAAATGCCTTCGCGGCCCTTGGTTTCGGGGCCGCAATAGTATTCGAGCGTGACGCGGTAGTCGCCAGGCTCGGCGATGCGCACGGCGAATGCAGCGCGGTCGCCGGGCGCGCGCAGGCCGGTGATGCACAGGTCGTGTTTCCAGTTTCCGAAGTAGCGCGAGTTGGTGATGCTCTTGAGTCCGGCCTTGCCGGCGGGTGCGGCGAGGGCGGCGTCGAGCGTGAAGGTGTCATGCTGGCGCGAGATGCGCGCGGGGAGTTTGCCCCATTGCGCGGCGGGGGCGTTTTTGAGGCGCACTTCGACGACGGTGTCGCGTTCGTCGGGCAGGTTGTCCGGGAGCGTGACGCGCAGTTCGCCGGCGTCCGCGCGATGCGGAAGTTTTTTGCCGTTGAGGAACGCGGCGCTGACGACGTGCGCGCCGGACATGCCGGGCACGACGATGACGCCGTCACGCGGGCGCTCGAAGATGTGCAGGAAAAGGCGCGCGGTGTCGCGCGGTCTGGCGGCTGCCTTCAATGTCATCACGCCCCAAGGCTGGTCGGGGATGGGCGAGGCGCTGGCGCCGTAAATGGCATCGCCGTTGCGCGCGAGCCAGCGGCCGGTCTCGCGGAGGAAGTCGGTTGATTTTTGCGGGAAACGGCCTGCGCCGTCGGGACCGACATTGAGGAGGAGGTTGCCGCCGCGCGCGGCGGTGGAGGCGAGCAGGCGGATGATGTCGCGCGGCGTTTTGAAATTCTGATCGGAGCGGACGAAACCCCATGAGTCGTTGTGCGTGAAGAGCGCTTCCCACGGGCCGTCGATGGGCGCGGGCGGCAGTTCGCTGTCGCCGAAATCGCGGAAGTCGCCCAGGCCGCGTCCGACGCGGCTGCTGATGAGGCATTGCGGCTGAAGGGCGCGCACTTCGCGCATGAAGGCGACGGTTTCGTCACGCGTGAGTCCGCCGGGCGTGTCGAACCACATCAGGCCGAGCGGGCCGTAGCCGGTGAGCAGTTCCTTGATTTGGGGGATGGATTTTTGCGCGTAGTATTTTTTGTAATCCTTTTTGCTTTCGTCGAAATCCCAGCGGTTGCCGCCGGCGTCGGGTTCGTGCCAGTCTTGGAATTGCGAGTAGTAGAAACCGAATTTGATGCCTTCGCGCGCGCAGGCTTGCGAGAGCGGGAGCATCGGGTCGCGCGCGTAGGGCGTGGCGCCGGCGATGTTGAAGGGCGAGGCTTTCGAGGCGAACATGGCGAAGCCTTCGTGGTGCTTGGAAGTGACGACCATGTAGCGCATGCCGGCATCGCGGGCGACACGCGCCCATTCGCCGGCGTCAAAACCGGCGGGGTTGAATTCGCCCGCGACGGCGGCATAATCGGCGGCGGGGATTTTTGCGCGGTTCATGAGCCATTCGCCGGAGCCATAATAGGATTTGCCGCGCCACTCGTTGCCGAGGTGCGAGTAGAGGCCCCAGTGAATGAAGAGGCCGAACTTCGCATCCTGAAACCACTGCGTGTCCGGTTTGCCGAGCGACGCGTCGGAGCCTGCGGCGTTCGACCACATGCCGGACATGTCCTGGGCGCGAAGTGCCGGCATGGGAGCGGCGAGTGAGAGTGAGATTGAGAGTAGCAAAGCGGGTAAGGCGGGAACGGCGGGAACGGCGGCGGAGGAAAACGGGGAGGTGCGCATGATGGACATGTTGTCTGGCGCACAAGCGTGCGCGGCGCAACCGGCGGCGTGCTGAAGTGCTTAACCTCGCGCACAAAGGACGCGTGTCAGCCGCATGTCAGCGCAAGTTAGCGCGTGTCAGCCGCGTGTCAGCCGCGTGCCAACGCGTGTTAGCGCACGTCAGCCGCATGTTAGCGCATGCCAGCGCGTGTTAGAGCATGTCGGGTGAAGCGTCCTTCAAGGAAAATTTGATCGGGATCTGCGCCCGTGTTATCACGGGTTTGCCGCCCGACATCGGGGGGGCGAAGCGCCAGTTGGCAGCGGTTTGCACGGCGATGTATCCAAAGGATGGATGCGTGCAGGATTTTATGCGCGGGAGGCGGACGTTGCCTTCGGTGTCGATGTAGAATTCCACCGTGGCTTCGCCGGAGTTCAGTTTTTCAAGCTGCGCGGCAAGCGGGAACGGCGCTTTTCGCGCGGCGATCATTTTGGGCACGGCGTCAAGTTTTTTTGCGGGCACGATTTTTGCGGGCGATTTTTTCTCGACGCGGAGCATGTTGCGATCGTCGCGGGTGACAAAATTGGAGTTGCCGTTGAACTCAAGGGCCACGGATATGATCGCATCGGTCGGCCGGCCTTGCAGGGTGGCGGCGTCGAACTCGAAATATTCACACGCCGCAAGCGCCGCGAGGCCGAATTCCGGCGCGCTTTGTTCCACGACTTGCATCCCCATGACTTTTGCTTCCGCGCTGACGAGCACGGCGACCGTGGCGCTGCCCTTGGTGTTGTTTTTCAACTGCTCGTAGGGGTAGACTGGATAGATCACGCTGCGCGGTTTCGGCGCGACATCGTAACGAAAGCCCTCCGGCATTTTGGTCATGTCTTTTTTTGAGGGCTGTGCCGCGGTGTAGGCCTCGATTCCCTCCACGTCGTCCAGGCTGAATCGCAGGGGGATTTGCATGCGTGTGCTGACGGGCACGCCATTTCTCCTTCCGGGCCTGAACTTCCATTTCAGAACGGCGTCGATGGCCGCCTGTTCGAATCCGGGATTGTTGGAGCGCACGATTGTCGGGCCAACGACATCGCCGGATTTGTTCACGATAAACTGGACCACCACTTCGCCGACCATGCCGCTGTCTTTCATGTTTCGCGGATAAACCGGCGGCGCTCGTTTGATTGGTTCCGGCACGGCGTCCAGCGCGAAGGCGGAGGCTTGCAAAAAAAGCGCGGCCATCATCGCGACCGGCAGAAACCTGAAGCCGCGGCGGAGGAGTGATTTGGAAACGGACAGCCTGGGGCGATTCATAAAAGGATTGGGAAAGGCATCATCACTAATGGCTCATTGCGTGTGTGCAATTCCGGAATGCGTGCATGTGTGTGCGGGTGTGTAATCGCGAAAGGTAGCAATCGAGTGAGGAACCCGGAGCAGAAGCGAAGAGAGCGCGTCGAAGGGCGCAAAAACGGCGAAGCCGTTTCCCAATAAAGCCCAGGGTTGCGACGCAGTCGCTACCCTGGGAAAGAAGATAAAATTGTCACAACCTCGAAGAGGTTGCCTAGTATCGCATAACGCGTGGAAGTTCGCTTCGAAGTATCAATATATTCATAATTGATGCTACGCGACTGGCAGGATTCTGGCAGGGCGATACCGCTAGGGCAAGCCGGAGGCTTGCCAGAACTTAGCCGGTGGTTGAGCGAGGCTTGGCGAGCGACACCACCGGATATTGGCTTGTGGGAAAACAGCATCCCGGAGGGATGCCAGAGGCGCGTACCATAT
>JAISGL010000458.1 GCA_031263125.1 Opitutaceae bacterium
TCCATGCGTTCAGCCGGCGGCGTCATCGCTGGAACCGCCCCCGCTGCCGACGAATTCGGCACTCTCACCGCATCCACGCTTTCAGGCGCCGGTGTCATCGCGATGAATATTGATTTCACCGCCGGCATTGCCAGCCGACTGATTATAACCGGCGAGGCCGCGGGCACTCATTCGTTCGAACTCACGCCCGAGGGCACCGCCGTCAATCCGAATTCCATTAATATTCCCCTCGTCACCTATGCCTCCGGGAGTCCCGTGTTCAACCCGGTTTCCATTACCGACGGCGGCATGAACGCGTATGAAACCCGGCAGGCTGGCAACAGCGTCAATCTTGTTTACGCGGGCGGCAGCCCGCTGGGCAACGCCATCCTTGCCACCGCCGGCGTGCTCGCCATGGACTGGCACTACAGCCTCGACAGTCTATATAACCGCATGGGCGATCTGCACGCGAAACACGCGGCACCCGGCCCGGACGTGGGCGACAATACTAATAATACTAATACTGCCAACAATGCCGGCAATGACTTCTGGGTGCGCGCCAGCGGCTATCATCTCAACGCAAGCTCCGATGTGTCGGGCGATGCTTTTGATCAGGGCGCCGTCGGGTTGACCGCGGGCATCGACAAAGGCTTCGCGTTGTCCCGTTCGACGTTTTATATTGGGGCGTTTCTGGCGACAAGCTACAGCGACCGCCATTACGACACCTACGGCAAAGGCACCACCGGCGGAATAGGTGCGGGCCTTTATGCCACCTGGCTGCACGAACTCGGCTGGTATGTGGATTTTGTCGCCAAGGCTGATCGCTATAAAAACGACCTTGATACACAGGACGGCGACACCATTAACCGGATTCGTTATACCAACAATGCCCAGGGCCTGTCGCTTGAATTTGGCAAACGCATCACCATAGGACGCCGGTTCTGGTTTGAGCCGTCCGCGCAAGCCGCAATCGCATGGTTGGGCGGAAAGAGTTACGACACCACCACATGGCAGAATGGCGACTCGATGTATGCCACCCGCAAGGGCCTGCGCGTGGAACTTGACGATGCCACCGCCGCGCAATACCGCATGCAATTACGCGCAGGCGTCAATCTTGGCAAATGGCAACCCTATGCCAAATTTGGCGAGGTAAAGAGCGACACAACCGGAGGCGCAATCCGCGCCGCCGGCGGCAGCTACGACCCGCAATTCGACGGCTGGCGTCTGGAAGCCGGTGCGGGCGTGGGTTATTTTATCACCGCTTCCAGCCAGTTATATTTGGATTACGAATATAACAAAGCCACCCAATACGAACGCCCCTGGTCATTCAATCTGGGCTACCGCCGCAACTGGTGAGGCAGGACGGTTTTCCTCAACCCATTGGAGTGCATCCCATGCACTCCAATCCCCAGCATTATGATTATTTCTATTTTGGTAAAATGTTTTTCCCGTTATTTTCAGCATCTCATCAAGTCGGGATTTCTCAAGCCGGAGGCTTGAAAGAGATTAGCAAGTGGTTAAGCGAGGCTTTGCGAGCGACACCACCGGTTATGAATAAATACGAATGCATCCCGGAGGGATGCCAGAAACTCATGGCGTGCGCTTCTGGCATCCCTTCAGGATGCGGTTTTTATCTGCGATTATATCCGGTGGTGTCGCTCGTGCGGAGCACTCGCCTAACCACCGGCTAATGTCTGGCAAGCCTCCGGCTTGCTTCAGCGCCACCATTCAAAATAACGAGGAATGTTAACAAAGTAAAATTATGCGATTTTCCAAATCAACCGGCTTTGTTTCCAAATCAACCGGCTTTGTTTTCAAACTGGCCGGCGCTTTTATTCTCGGGGCGGGCCTGTTTGCCAATATCATTTTGGGCGACGATATACGCCTCGCACCCGGCACGCCCATATTGGTGGATGCCGGTGAGCCGGAGACCGTGTTGCGGGCGGTGCGGGATTTGCAACGCGACTTAAAAACAGTTTTGGGAATGGACTCGCCCATCATCCATGAATCCGGAGCCGCGAAACAAAAACCCATGATTATCGTGACCGGCACGGGCGCGCAGACATCACGGTGGCGCGATTCCTCACTCAAAGGGACGGAGGCGCATCTGCTCAGGACTCAGGGAAACGCAATCGTGCTTCACGGTTCCGACGCGCGAGGTACAATCTACGCCATTTATGAATTTTCCGACCGTTTTCTGCATATTCCTCCATTATGGTATTGGATGGGCTTGATACCGTCGCGAATGCCGGCTGTAACCGTGCCCGCCGATTTCACGCTTCGCTTTGATTCGCCATCGATTCGTTACCGGACATGGTTTCCGAATGACACCGATATGCTTCACCCGTGGCTCGACGAATCCCCGGCACGCTACGAAGCCATGTTCGAGGCTTTGCTTCGCCTGAAATTCAACGTGCTCGATGTCGATTATATTTCCGATTTGCCGAAACCAAGTCGCGGGTTGCGCTGGGCGCGTACATGCCGTGACCGCGGCATCATGGTTACGAGCACGCACACCGCTCCGTTTGGAATCCGATGGATGCCGGGATGGGAACCGTATTGGCGGCTTGTTCGCAATCAGGAGCCTCCCGCCATGTTATTGGAAAATGAGGGGAATTTCTGGGAATTCTGGCGCTATTTTATCGAATTGGCGAAACGGGAACGCATTGAGATGCTATGGCAAATCGCGTTTCGCGGCGATTTCGACAAAAAAATGAGCCTTACCTTTCCGGACGCCCCGACCGATGAAAAAGAACTGGCTTCGTTGGTGGATCGCATGTTGCGTGACCAAATTATATTCCTCAGAAACAGCATGGGAAACGGGCATTTGCCGATGCGTTCGGTTTTATTTGAGGAAGTCGGGCAATATTATTCAGACGGCACATTGACACCGCCCGTGGACCCGTCGCTGGTGTGGACGTTCGGCAATGACAAAACCACAATGATGCCCTATGAAGGGCAACTGAAACGCCAGCCTCACGAGGGACAGCCGGTTGGTTTTTATTTCAATCTCCAATATACAGCCATCGGTTCACATCTGGCCGAGGCACAAAGTCCCAAAAAATTACAACAGGTGCTTGCGCTCGTTCGGAATCGGGCAGGCGGATCGCTTGGTGAATTGATGATAAACGTGGGCAACATCCGGGATTTTCCGCTGGGAATCTCCGCCTCGGGATCAATTGCCTGGGATTTTGACAGATTCGATCCGTCGGCCTTTATCGAAGACTGGTGCGCCCGCTATTTTGGCCGCACCCAAGCCCCTGCCGTGGCCGGCATTTATCAAGACTTGTTCGATGCTTACTGGGAGCCGCATGCCCCCGAATCCTATGCGCCGGTCGAACGCCAGTATCTTTTCACCGACCTGAAAACCGCCCGCTATATCGAAGCTGTGCTAACGCTGCTCAGTCAGGGCGTATATGATGGCAATCCCATCAAACACCCATATTGGCAGGGAAGCGTTGACCCCCAGTTTCTGGGCGCGCCCGACCAGCTTTCCGCGATTCTCGTCAATAACGAAAAAATGATTGCGCGACTCGACGCGTTGAAAGCGAAATGCGAAGCATGTGCCGCCGCGCTCGATGCCGGTGGGCGTGAGCACTTCAATTCGACAGTTTTGATGCCGGTTGCGTTTTTGCGTGCGTCAAATCGTCTGCTCAACGGGTTGATTCGCGCGGCCCAAATGTTGCCGGACCATCCGGCGGTTGCCGCGAGGCTGGCTGAAGCCAAACGCGAAGCGGACGGGGTTGTTGCAATACTCAAGGCCGGTGATACCGGTGAGTTTTCCCGCTGGCATCAACGGGCCGGCAAATATGGTTTTCGATCCCGCGATTACGCCACTGAAATCGACACACTCCTTGCGCGTGAAGCAGATGGGCAAAAGTTACCGGATAATAATTGATATTTCCCAATCCCACCTCCCGGAAAACCCAACTTCGGATCACTGAATTCGGAAACGGATTTATTATATTTAACTGATGTTACGCGGACGGCTGATTTCGTAGGGCCTGACCTTGTGTCAGGCCGCGCACGCATGGGGGGCCACACTGGTAATTCGCGGCCTGACACAAGGTCAGGCCCTACGTGCTGCGTAACATCAGATATTTAACTGATGTTACGTAGCCGGCAGATTTTGCAGGGCAACGCCAGTGAGGTGACTTCTCGTATTCGTCAAGGCCACAAGGAAAATTACCATTATTCTGAAATACGCGATAGGGTTTTCAAAAAACGCGTCAGTACGCCGGGGGCGCGGGCATCTCGCCCGCGTTCCGGGAGTAGCGCGGACGTCTCGCCCGCGTCGGGGCGGTATGGGGGTGGCGCTGCGCGCCGTCCACGGGCGGAACGCCCCTGCTACTCTGGAATTGGCGGCATGGCCTGTCCCGTTTTTCTTACCGTGGGCTGTGTCGCGCTGCTTTTCACTCACGGTTATTTACGCTGAATCGCTTCGCGGCTCTTCCGCATCGTTTGCCGCAACTTCCACCATTTTCTATCAAACCCGCGTGGCAAATCATGCGCGACTTCCGCGTGCAAAAGGCCGGCACGCCCCTGGACATCGCCCGGCGGCACGCGATCATTACGCGATCAGCACGCGGTCGTCACGCGCTCCTCGCGCGGCGTTTGCGCGACGTGGGTGCGGGTTTTGCAGGCGTCGCGATTTTGCCCGTTCGCACCAGCTTGTGATACGCCGTCGGCGGCACGCCCATCGCGGTTTTGAACGCGCGGCTGAAGGCGAACAGCGAGCCGAACCCGCACGCCTTCGCGATTTTCTTGACGCTGCCGTGATCGGGATCGCTTAACATCGCCGCCGCCGTGGACATCCTCGAATCACGCATGTAACTGCCGAGGCTCACGCCGATCTCCCTGCGGAAAATCGCGCGCAGGTAACTGATCGAATAGCCAGTGTGCTCCGCGAGGTCGGCGATGGTGAGATTTTTGCCGAGGTTCGCGCGCACGTAGTCGTTGATCGCGCGCAGGATTTCGCCGTGCGTCTCCTGCCCCGCCATCCCGCCCGGGACAACCTCGCAGTTCACCTCGCGCGATTCCAACAGGCAGTGAAGCAGGCGCGACACTTCAAAAACCAACTCGAAATTGCGCTCCGGCCCCGGCGCGACCGAGAGATAATTTTTTATCAGCCCCGTCAGTATTTCCAGCGTCCCGCCCTCCATCGCGCGCGGGGAGCCGCGCAGCGGCGCGAGCTTCCCGGCATGCTTGCACTCGAAAGTGATAAACAACCAGCTCAATTCGCCCATTTCGATGTCGAGGTAATGGTGAAACTGGTGCGGAAAAATGAGGTGGGCGCGCCCGCGTCCGAGCATGTAGTCGTGCCCGTCGACATGGATGCGTCCGGCCTTCGAGAGCGGCACCACCAGCTCGAAGCGGTGATGGTAATTGTGCGTGACGCCGTGCGGTCGCATCATCTCGGTCGACGTGCGTTTGAAAAGCAGCACGTTGTCCACGACAAGCGCCTCGTCGAGCTTGGCGCCGGAAAACAGATTGATCGGGTTGACGAGTTCCCTGAGACTCAGTTCGATTTTGCGGAATAAGTTGTCGTTTAATGCGTTGCTCACGTTTAAATAAAACGCAGCGAATCATAAAAACGGGGGCGTCGTCAAGGCGTTGTCAAAACGCCGGCCTCTCAATAACTGATGTTACGCGGTGCGTAGGGCCTGACCTTGTGTCAGGCCGCGTTCGCGTGGGAGGCCACACAGGTAATTCGCGGCCTGACACAAGGTCAGGCCCTACAAAACCCTGCCGGT